>CANQAI010000042.1 GCA_947589265.1 uncultured Clostridia bacterium
TTTATGTTATAAATAGATTTTTCTGTATTTAATGAAGTTACTACTATTTCAAATTTGTGTTTTTTTATCATTTGCAAAGTTTTGGCTAAGTTTTCTGTTCTAATAATGTTCATTCTGAAAATAGCACCCATTGTAGAACGCACTACCTTTGGGTTATATGGGTCTGCTGAGTTTTCAGATAAGATAATTTGCTTTAAATTAGCAGAGTCTAAGGTTCTTAGTATTGTTCCTAAATTACCTGGATCTTGAATTCCATCTAAAGCTAAAATAATGTCTTCTGAATAATTAATATTTTCTATGCTATCGCCCTTTTCTACTACTGCCAAAATTCCTTGTGGAGTCTGTACTTCTGAAAGCATACTAAATATTTTTTTAGTAACGTAAATGCACTCATATTTAGCTATTTCATATAGCAAACCTTGTTCAATTTGGCTATTTGGCTTGCTAGCATTTTTTAAGTTTTCCTCTTCGCAATCTTCACAAATAACAATCGTTTTTATATTTACTTTTTCTTCTATTGCTTCTTTTACTAGTTTAATTCCTTCTATAATGTACTCGTTTGTTTCATCACGGTACTTTTTTTCTTTTAATTTTTTAATAGCTTTAATTTGCTCATTATCTTTACTTGAAATAATTTGCATATCTACTTTCCTCTTATAATATGTTCGTAAAATTTATTTAATAAAATCTTGCAAACACATTCTTTCTAAAATTTTAATTTATATATTATTTGTGCTATAGTGCAAAGATGAGATACCACTTTGCTTTAAAGCACTACTCAACTAACTTTAAAAATTCTTTAACTTTTGCTAGCAACTCCTTATCTTGTTTTTTTCCAATTTTAAATGTAACGTATGGATTAATTCCTTCTGAAAAACGAATTTGAACTCCATATTCTTTTAATAAACTATTTACTTTTTCTACTGGCATTTTTTCTTTTTTAAAATAAAATACTATCGAATCAGGTCTTTGTGTAATTTTAATAACTCCTACTTTTCTTGAAAGTTCCTTAATTCTAGTTACTTCTAGTAAGTTTTCAAGCTCTTTTGGTAATTTTCCATAACGGTCTATTACTTCATCTATTACATTTTGTATATCTTCTTCTGTTCTGCAAAGTGCTATGTTTTGATAAATTTCAATTTTTTGACTGCTATTTTCAATGAAACTATCTGGTATATAGCTAGATACAGATAAATCTATTTGAATATCTTGTTCTTCTTCTACCTCAGTTCCTTGCATTTCTTTCATTACATTATCTAATATTTTGCAATAAGTATCATATCCAACTTGCTCTATATGTCCATGTTGCATTTCGCCAAGCATACTTCCAGCTCCACGAATTTCTAGGTCACGCATAGCTATTTTAAAACCAGAACCAAATTCGGTAAATTCTTTAATAGCTTTTAGCCTTTTGTCTGCTACTTCTGAAAGCAGTTTGTCTCTTCTATAAGTAACATAACAGTATGCCTGTTTATCACTTCTGCCTACCCTACCTCTTATTTGATAAAGTTGTGCTAGTCCTAGTCTATCTGCATTTTCTACAATAATAGTATTGGCATTTGGAATATCTATACCAGACTCTAAAATTGTTGTACATACAAGTACGTTTATTTCATGTTTTACAAACATTTGCATTATTTCTTCTAGTTCTTTTCCAGACATTTTTCCGTGTGCGAATGCAACTTTTGCTTCTGGTACAAGTTCTTTAATTTCATTTGCCTTCTTTTCTATGCTTTCCACCTGATTGTATAAATAAAATACTTGGCCATCTCTTTCAATTTCCTTTATAATTGCCTCTTCTATAACTTCTTTGTCATATTCTAATACATAGGTTTGAACAGGTTTACGGTTATGTGGTGGTTCATATATAACAGACATATCACGGACTCCAACAATAGACATATGAAGTGTTCTTGGGATTGGAGTTGCTGTCATAGTAAGTACATCTACATTATTTTTTAATTGCTTTATTCTTTCTTTATCTTTAACGCCAAAACGATGCTCTTCATCAATTATAAGTAAACCTAAATCTTTAAAACCTACGTCTTTGCTAAGCAAACGATGTGTGCCTATTACAACATCTACTTCTCCTAGTTTTAATTTTTTAATAATTTCATCTTGCTCTTTTTTAGTTCTAAATCTGTTTAATAGTTCCACCTTCATAGCAAATTCGCCCATTCTATTTTTAAATTCTTCATACTGCTGATTTGCTAAAATTGTAGTTGGTACTAAATATGCTACTTGTTTTTGATCCATTACAGCTTTAAAAGCAGCTCTAATTGCTACTTCCGTTTTTCCATATCCGACATCTCCACAAAGTAACCTATCCATAGGAAATGGCTTTTCCATATCATGTTTTACTTCTTCAATACATCTTAATTGGTCTTCTGTTTCTGTGTATGGAAAACTATCTTCAAACTGTTTTTGCCAAGGTGTATCTTTTGAGAAAGCAAAGCCTTTAACCTTTTGCCTTTTAGCATATAATTCTACTAAATCTTTTGCAACCTCTTCTAATTGCTTTTTTACCTTGCCTGTAGTAGCACTCCATTCTTTTCCACCTAATTTATTAAGTTTTGGAGCTGTTTCTCCTCCACCTATATATTTCCTTACACTGTCTAAATTAGTTGTTGGAACATATAAAATGTCATCATTTCTGTATTTTATTTTAATGTAATCTTTAGTTATATTATCTGCTGTAATTGTGTTAACTCCTAAAAACTGCCCTATTCCATGAGTCTGATGTACTACAAAATCACCTTGTTTTAAATCTGCAAAAACAATCTTTTCTGCCTGTTTGAAGCTATTATTTATTCTTTTTCTTTTTTTAACAGGTTCTTCTGTTCCTTGACCAATATTAACTACTAGTAAATTTAAATCATAATTTTCAAATCCAGAAGAAAGTGTGCCTGTTGTAACTAATATTTCCCCATCTTTTAAAGTTTTTGCATTTTCTTCATAATTATAATTTATTTCATTTTCTTTTAAAACTTCGCATATTTTATTGCAAGAAGCCTCATTTGAATTAAATAGTACAACTTTCTTTTTTGACTTTTGGTATGTTTTTAAATTTGAAATTAACATTTCTAATTCTGGTTTATAAAAATTAACTTCCCTTGTTTCAAAATAATATTTAGGCATATTTTTTATAACATCATTTTGCTCTAAATATATTATTGGCTTTTCATTAAAGTTATATTCAAAGTTACTAATTTCTTTAATTGCTTCTGGTACAAATCTTTCTTTTTCTATTAAAGAATTCATTAAATTGTTATTATCTAGTATAATGTTTTCTTGCCTTTGTTTTATTTTCAGATTTTCATCTAAAAATATCATATAATCTTTTGATAAATAGTCTAAAAATGATGCTTGATTTTTATAAAATTGATTAAAATATTTATCTACTTTGCTAATATAATCTCCACTTTTTATTAATTCTATATCTTCAGTTTGCTCAGGATAATTTTTTTCTATATTTTTTATAGCTTCAGTTATATTCTCTACAATAAATTCGTGTGCTGGAAATATAGTAATTTCTTTTATCATTTCTGTTGACCTTTGAGAAGAAATTCGGAAATATCTAATAGAATCTACTTCATCTCCCCAAAACTCTATTCTAACGCCAACTGTTTCAGAAAGACCCACATCTACAATTCCACCACGTATGCTAAATTGACCTTGATTTTCAATTAGCTCACTTCTTTCATATCCAAGCTTTACAAAAATTTCTTTTAAAGTATCTAAAGAATATGTACCTCCTACTTTAAAGTCTATTTTATTTTTGTAAAGTTCTTCCTTTGTAATCATTTTTTGCATTATTGCTTCTATTGTAGTTACTATTATAGGCTTATTAGTTTTACAAAGAAACATTTCATTTAAAATAGAAATTCTTTCATACGGCAAATCCTTGCTTTGTGCAATATAGTCGTAACTTGCTATTTCTCTTTTAGGAAAATATTTTACTTTTAAGCCAAAATTTTTTAAATCTTGGTATAGCTTTTTAGCCTGCAATTCATTATATGTAATAATACATACAGGTTTTTTTATGTTATTTACTATTCCATTTATGTAATGAGCCTTTTCTACGTCAACTAGACCCGATATTGCTACCGGGCCTTTTATTTTTTTTGTTTCGTTTAAAAGTTCTTTAAATTTTGGATTTTGTTCTAATGCGTCTACTAGAAAATTCATACATTTTAAATCCCTTGTTTGAATTTTTACCTTACTATTATAACACATATTAGTAAGATTTAAAACTATTATGCCACATTTTTAGAATTTTCTAATAATTTTAAGCATATACATTTTATCTATAGAAGGTTATTGGTAGCCTTATAAAAACCTAAATATATTTGTATGAGGACTAGATATATGACAAAAGAATTCTCTACTAATTTAGAAAATGTTAGTATTAATGAAGTTAACAGAAGTGCTTCTAAGAATAAAATAAAAATATTCATTTGCTCTATACGTAAAAGTGCCATTTCTATTATATTTTGCTTGTTTTCTATTTGCTTAGTTATATTTTCTGCATCAAACTTAGCATCTGCCAGAAATGGACTTGTATTATGGGCAACTGCTGTTGTGCCTTCTCTTTTTCCATTTTTTGTTGCAACAGAGCTATTAAGCTATACAAATATTATTTCTTTACTAGGAAAATATTTTAATAAAATAATGAGGCCACTTTTTGGTGTACCTGGTGAAGCTAGTTTTGCATTTTTAATGGGATTGATTAGTGGATACCCTGTTGGGGCTAAAATTGTTAGTACTTTTGAAGAAACTGGAATTTGTACAAAAGAAGAAGCAGAAAGAATGCTTGCATTTACCAATAACTCTGGGCCATTATTTATTATAGGCACAGTTGGTATAAGTTTATTTGGAAATGCTAAAATTGGAATTTTGCTATTTGTTACACATGTACTTAGCTGTATTACTGTTGGAATTTTGCTTAATATTATTTCACATTTTAAAAATAGCAAAAATTTTTCTAATAGAAAGGGTAATTATTTAAATAAAAAATGCTCTAGATATAATATTAATTCTAAAAATGAGGTTATTGGGTTTTCTTCTTTAGGGGAAATTTTGGGAAAGAGCATTACTAGTGCCACTTCTACTATTCTTTTAATTGGTGGCTTTGTTGTTATATTTTCTGTAGTTATATCTATTTTAAATCAAAGTGGAATTATAGACTTTGCTTCAACTGTTTTTTCTCCTGTTTTATCTATTTTTAAAATTCCTACAGAGTTTGCTGGTTCTATAGTTTCTGGAATTGTAGAGCTTACAAATGGTGTGAATTTGGTTGCAAGTGTTAGTTTAGAAGTTCTTCCTATTAAGATTGTTTTATGTGCTTTTTTATTAGGCTTTGGTGGTTTTTCTGTTTTACTACAAGTATTTAGCATAATAAGTAAGTGTGGGCTATCTATTAAGACCTATTTTATTGGAAAACTTCTTCAAGGTGTTATTGCAAGTGTTTATACATATATTGCTATTCAATTTATATCTTTTGTATAGATGGTTAGTGTAAATGTGTATAAAATAATGTTATATTTTTATAATTTCCATTTTTTAAAAGCACTTCCCCAGAAGTCCAAAGGCCTTCTTGGGAAGCATGTTTCTCTCCTTAGTTTGGTAATTGTTTTACTTTTCCTGTTTCATTGCTTAATCTGCCACTCTCTAGAGCACTCATATTTGGTTGCCATGTCCATTCTTTTTCAGTCACTCCTTCAATCTTGTGTTTTCTTTCCCTTCAAAAAGATTTGAATAGGCTTTCGCGAAATCAAAAAGTCGTGCTCAAACGTACGTAATGATTATATGATAAGTTGCTGAGATCCATTCCGACGTCGTAGGAGAAATACGCATACCATACACTGCCAGAAAGGCCGAAAGATGAAGACCAGTAATCGTCGCTTAGCCCATATGTTGAATTATAATTACTACTATTTATTCCTAATTCACCTGCAAATGCACACCATTCCTCCTTAGATGGAACAAACCATCCATTATTATTTTGTGTTTGTATTTGTCCCCATATATCTTTATATGGACCAGCATTTTGACTTCCATATGCTGAACTCGTCCATCTACTTATCATATTTTTGGTGCTAATATATCCCATTCCAAAAATTTCTGATGTTAATGAACTATAGTCAGATATGTAATCGTCTACACTATAGTACCAGCAATAACTGGTCCCATTGACTTTACTGTCTATATCATTTAATGCCATTACATAAAATCTATCTCGTTTTGTTGTATCATTTTGATTTACTCTTGCTAATACTGGGTAAGTTCCAAAATTTCCAGTGTAGCTTTGCTGTGTTATTTTATAATCTTTTAAGTTTGATACACTTATAGTTGGTATAGCATATGTTCCGTCGTCATCATACCATTGCCCACTTTCTGTATTTCCTTTTGCTAAGTCTGCGTATATTACTCCATCCACTACCATATCCCCATCTACATCTGCATAGTATCCAACAAATGATTCTGTTACTGTTTGCGTAAGCTCTTCATCGTTTGCTTCTTGATTTTTTTCCTGATTTTGTTCTATTAAATTTTCTGCTACTGTTTTTCCACTTTTGCTTATTACTATTAATAATGCTACTATTATTGCTACTATGATAACAAAAATTAATATTCCTTTTTTTGCGTTTCTGGTCATTTAAATTTCCCCCTATCTTTTGTAATGTCTTGTCAAATTTTATATTATTTTATCATTTGTTTTTATTCTCTGCAATTGGTATATTAAAAATTTTTCCCCTTTTGCTTTTATTTTTTTCTAAACATAGTTCTAATTTTGTTTAAACCCTTTATAAATATATTTTCTTTTCATCATCTTTTAATGTATCATATCTATTTCTTTTTATTATTATCTTTCAATTTCTTTGTATCTTCTAAATATTTATAATTTAGAGCATTTTGTTTTGTAATAACTGTTCTTCCTAATTCTTTTTCTAAATTATCACGCGTATTTTTTGCAATTCTTCCACCACGTTTTGCCATTTCTCTATTTTCTTTTAACCCATAAGGTTTATGTTCTTTTACAAGTTCTCTTGTTGCAATTTCTCCTAAATCTGTTAGTGCAATTTCAATATCAGTCATATTATCTCTTAAAGACTCTTTTCTAATTTCTTTATATTCTTTATATTGTGAAGCTTTCATTCCAGACCATTCTTGATATATCTCATTAGTAAGTATTCCATATTCATATTTTTTTGTTATTCCACTTTCTTTCCAAACATCAGTTAGTTTAAATCTATCTACTATTCCTGTTAATCTACTTTTTATCCATTTATCATCATATCCACGGCTTCTATAATATTCAACTGCTCTCGTTACAGCAAGCTCTGGATTAAATACTTCATCTATTCTTTCTTTTCCCATTTGAGCAAGCCATAATTTAAAAGGTTCTGCTTTTGGACTTGGCACAGATTCTATTAATCTTAAAATTCCCTTTGTATCTAATGTATCTGTCCTATAAAATTTTCCATCTTTTGATTTTAATTTCAGTTGTCGACATTTTGTCGATAACTCACTTTTCTCTTCTTCTGTCATTCTTTTCTTTAATCTATACCAATAATCTTTTGAATCAGTGCTCTCTGTTAAAGCTTCAATTACATCTACTACACTAAAGTAGTATTCTTCTTTTTCAGCATCCCAAATACTTCTTATTTCTTTTCCTTCAAAAAGATTTGAAATTGTTTCTAATTTATTTTTCATTTATAAAATCAATCCTTTTTAAATTTATTATTGTGCTCAAATTATAACAATTTTATACACTTTTTTCTTTCAAACTATTTTTCCTATTTTTTAGTTCTATAATTATATAGCCTATTTGAAAAATTAAACATATTGGAAGAATTGGAAACACCATAAAATAATAAATAAAACCACAAAGTATACCAATTTCAAATCCTTCTAAACCATAATATAATGTGTCTCCTATAAAACGGCCTCCAAAAAATGCATATTGTAAACCTAACAATAGCACAAATATACAAGGAATAAAAGAACACATAAACATAATTTTAGTTTTTCTTCTAAATATGTAACACATCTGGAAAGTTAAGCATGTTGGAATAATTGGTACAAAAATCTCATACTGAAAAGTTGATGCTATGTTTTTCAGTAATCGTTCTATTCCTTTAAGTTCAATACCATTTAATGTATATCTTCCAAATAGTATTGAACATAATATATATACATATGGCATAAAAGATAAAATAAATATAATTTTAAATATTTTACTTTTCATACAAACTCCTTTCTCAATAAAACTCTAATCATTTTAATTTTATCTTATCATTTTATAAAATACAACATATATAGATGTTTGATTTTTTATTTATAAGAATTTTAGAAAAATAAAATAGTTAATATTTAAATTTCATTTTTGTTTTAAAGTATTTTTATTTTCTTTTTCTAATTGTTTTAAGCTTTTTTGTGGAGTAGGCAAATCTTCTGGCATGGTTCCGTCCAGCTTGTTTAATTGCTTTTCTAACTATTTTTCCAATCTTATTATGAGTATCACAAGCTTTCTTTTCAGTATCAATTTTATCTCTTTTTAATCTTGATTCGGTCTGTGTAATTCTAAAAAGATTTGCTGCAAGTTCTTCACTACCCATATTGTCTAAAATATCTTCTCTATATCTTAATCCTTTTCTTTTTGCAATGTCATCAGCTGTTTCACCATTATATAAGCCTTTATATCCGCTATTATGGAACTTGTCAAAATTTTTTACTCCTGCCCTTTTTGCAGTTTGATTAAGTGAATAGTTTCCTTTTCTTGTTAAATCTCTTTGATAAAATCTCTTTTCATCTTCTGTTAGCATAGTATATTCTTTTTCTGTAATTTCTTGCTTTCTAGTTTGAACTGCAAAATATGTTTGAGCTAAAGCAATTACCTTTTTTCTACTATCTCCATTTTGTGCTATTAAATAACAAGCATAACGAGTTAGTTTATAGTCTTTGATTTCAATTTCAGCATTATTAGCACGTTTTGACAACTTCCTGACATCAGGAAAATGTTCAAATACACTAATACCACTATTTTCACATGCATCTTTAGCTTTATTGATTACTTTTTCAAAATTTTCCCACTTATTATATTCTAAAATTTTCATAAGTTCCCTAGCATACCAAAACTCAACTCCATTTTCATCAATATGCTTAATATCTTCAAATGTTTTATTTTTTTTATCTATTTCTTTCATTTATATCATCTCCATTGTAATATATTTTTATGCTTATAATTATAAAACAACTGTTTGTAATTGTCAATGATATTTTTAATTTTTATATTATTAAATATGTATAAGGTGCAATGATGTGAAACAAAAATGTAAAAATATGGTATAGTGATTAACATGGAAAGCAAGTATTAAGCAGGTGTGAGTTGCCTCTAAGCCTCGATTCTTTTGAGAGTAAGGAGGTGGTCATTATGGTAGAATTTTTGCTTTTCCTTATTATAGTATTTATGATTTCATCAACCATCAATATCGCTTATTGTGTATTATATACATAATGTAGACTGACAAACAAATAGAGAGCTGTGAATAGCTCTCTATTTGTTGTACTATCCTTTTGTCATTGCCTGCGTCATAACTACCATGCAAGAAAAAGCAGTTTCAGCTCTTGCTACTGATACACCTCCTTGAAGTTTCCATCCTTGCTTAAGCAATTCATTTACTTTTTGTTCTAATTTCATCGCAGAGATTCCAGCATTGTTCTCGCTAACAACAATAACCCGATAATTCATTTTGGTTTACCTCCTAACAATTGTTTTATGAGATTTTTAACTTTATAGTTCTTAACATAATGTATTATATCATGCTTTTATATTCATTTCAATAATTTTAGGGAAAACACTATTCAAAATGTTCTTCATTATAATATTTTTAAAATTTTATATTATCAAAAAGTATAATTCTATATTTATTATCATTTGGATAAAAGGACTTTGACCTTACCATAAGTCCTAACCCCCTATGAGTTTTGACCATTGGTCAAAACTCAGGGAGATGATGCCGTACATACTGAAAATAACACTAAAAAATACTATCCTTTAGAATAGTATTTTTTCTATCCGTTCTATTAGTTCGAACAGATACGCCATTGGTAGCGACGGTTGGACTCGAACCTACGACCTACCGGGTATGAACCGGTTGCTCTAGCCAGCTGAGCTACGTCGCC
>CANQAI010000043.1 GCA_947589265.1 uncultured Clostridia bacterium
GAATGCTTCCTCATACAAAACTTGGAAGACAAATGGCTAAAAAATTAAGAGTATATGCTGGTAGCGAGCATGAAAACACAGCACAAAAACCTGAAGTTTGGGAGGTAAAGTAAAATGGCAAAAAAAGCTGATAAAATTGTTTTTTTAGGAACAGGAAGAAGAAAAAAATCTATTGCTAGAGTTAGATTAGTAGAAGGAAAAGGAAATATTACTATTAATGGTAAACCATTAGATGAATATTTTGGAACTGATGTATTAAAAGTTATTGTAAAACAACCATTAGTTGCTACTAATACTCTTGATAAATATGATGTTATTTGTAAAGTAACAGGTGGTGGATTTACTGGTCAAGCTGGTGCAATTCGTCATGGTATTGCAAGAGCATTAAATGAAGCAAATAGCGAATATAGACCAGCTCTTAAAACTGCAGGTTTCTTAACAAGAGATCCTCGTATGAAGGAAAGAAAGAAATATGGTCTTAAAAAAGCTAGAAAAGCTCCACAATTCAGCAAGAGATAATTATTTATTTTATATACTAAAAACCAGAAATTTCAAAATTTCTGGTTTTTTTATTTGTAATTATTACTTAATCTTTGTTTGATTTGATAAAAGTTTATTTTTCATTGTCTTCTGGTGTATAAATTCCCTTTTCCGTGGCAATTTGCTTATCAATTTGCTTATTAAGTTCAGCACGTTTTGCTTCTAATTCCGAAATTCTTTTTTCCTTTGCTTTTTCTTGTAGCTCTTTATATTCTTCTCTTGCTTTCACTTGTTCTGGTAAATTGTGTACTTCCTCTCCCACTACAGTATTAAACATTTTTCCATATTTGCCCGTTTCTGGGTTTATGTCTATATAGCCTACATAGTTTCCACAAGAAGGTTGTTCAGTTGGGTGGTCTTGTAATCCAGCATTTATATATCTTTGTATTCTTTTTTTGTCTAATAATCTATTCATTAATTCTTTCTGGTATTCTTGGTCATTTAATAATTTAACGAAATCCATTCCTAATCTAATTCTAGTAAATTGATTTCTTCTTCCTATATCATTTCCTTCATTATCTAAATGTATTGGATCATTGATTGCATAATGGGCTACTCTTGCATTATAAACAGTTCTGCCTGATGGAAGTGTTTCTGGCATAGTGCATATAATTAATTTAGTAGTATCATAAAATTTTTTTAAGTCTGCATTTTTGTCCCAATATTCACATTCTAAATAGTCTAAACCATCTTTTCCTTTTTTTAAGTGTGCTTCAATTAAACTTTCTTTGGCTTGCACTTTTTGTTCTTTTGGTTTTTCTTTCTTTTTAAATATATCAAATAATCCCATAACTTTTTCCCCTTTTTTATATACTTTTTATCTTAATGCATTTATAAATTAATTTTAGCATATTCTTATTTTTTTGTAAATATATAAAAAACGGCTTATACTATTCTATAATATCTACCACATTGTTTGTATCTAAACCTTCTAAGTTATAATAGCTACTTGGTACGTCTCCTATGATTACTCCTTCTGCTAATAAAACTTGGTTTACAATTTTGTCTTCTATAGTTTCGTAAGGTGTTAAAATAATTATGTTACAACTTATTTCTAAGTATATTCTATGAAGGGTTTGGTTTATTCCATTGCTTATAAATTGGGATTTTAAGTCTGTGTCTAGGTTTCCTATTAATTGCATTTTTATATTTACATTTGGTCCCCTACCTGCAAATAAATTACTTCCTAGGAAACTGCCTAATTTAATTGAAAAAGTGTTATTTTCGGTTTTTTCCATTTGTTCTTGTATATTTATTGGAATTTGTGATATTATTGCATTTATTGTTACTATATTTGCTTCTACCATTTTTACATTTCCAGCTTCATCTTTTGTAACATTTAGCATATCATTATAGCTGTAATTTTCCATAATTTTTGTTGCTTCACTGTTTGAAATTTTTGTGGCAATTGATTTAGCCATATTTTTGCATTGTTTTTCTATTATTGGCTCTATTGCTTCAAGAGAAAAATATACAAATGTGAAGGCTATTATAAGTATTGATAGTATTTTTATTAGCTTATAATATTGTTTCTTTTGTTTAGTATTTGGCGTTTTAGGAGACATTCTAGGAGAAAATTTTGGTAGCCTTATTCTATTTCTTGTGTATATTTTAGCATCCATGGTATCTAGGAATAAATAATTGCTTTCCTACTTGCAAATTATTTACATCTTCTATTGAATTTATTTTTACAATGTCATCTACAGTGCTATTAAATTTTTTTGCAATTTTCCAAACGCTGTCTCCTGGTTTTACAAAGTAAATAACCATACTATACCTGCTTGCATTTTGTCCTTGTTCATCTTGTGTTATTTCGTTTATAATAGATATGTTTGCATCTTTTCCACTAATTGCTGTGAAATTTAAGTCTATTTTTACATCAATGCTTTGGTCAGGTGCAACAACAAAATCTTGCAAAGTTATTTCAATTACTGTGTCTATATGGCTATTTTCTGTAATTCCGTCAAAGTCCATTGTAAAGTTAAATGGAACTGAAACTTTCTTTGTATCTACTCCTACTCCTCCACTTGACGCAAATATATAGTTTAAATTGATTTGCCCATTATATACGATTTTATTGCTAAGCAAAGTTTGTTCCTCTATTACTGGCATAACTTCTACGTCATATATTTTGCTCGAACCAATTTCTGGAATTGACATTTTTTCTCTTATGCTACATACTTCACTTCTGTTTTCCTTTTTTTGCATCACTTTTACTTTTCTTTGTGAAAAGTTTAATGCTACTGTTGGGCTATATAAATCTTGTATCATTTGTAGTTCTTTATTCTCATACGCTTCTGCATATACTTCTATTTCTGCTTCTACATAAATTGAATGTTCTTCTACATTATTTGGTTTTACAATAAGATTTTTAATTTCGTATTTTACATCACATATATGTTCTTCACTTATGTTTGGCATATCTATAAAGCCTACTATTGGTATTGTAGCTTCCTTTAAATTAATGCGATTGTCTGAAGTTAAATAAATAAGTTTTACTTGTAAATCTGCTTTTATTAATATTTTGTTATAACTAATTTTGGCATCTCTATTTGTAACTTTTATGTCTGTTTTCATTATTTCTACTAAGTCGTCTGCTTCACTTATTGATATTGTATCTTTTGCATAAACTTTTGTACTTCCTGTTCCTACTAAAGAGTTAATTTGGAAGTCTTCATTTAGAAATTGAATATCTTTTAAATTTGATACCTCCTTTACATATTCTACTGTTTCATTAGATGATACTTTGCTGTCTACCTCTAATATTGCTTTTATGTTGATTTTTCTGCCATTTAATACTTTACAGTCTATGCTTTTTAAAACCACATTCGTTTCTAAGCTCATATTGCTTTTTGCTTTTTCTACGTCTATTATTTGTGTAAAGTCTAAATTGGTGTTTAAGCTTCTTACTTCATTATCTTCTGTGTCTGCCAAATACATAATATAAGTGTTTACTGTACCATCTAGCCTAATTTTTCCATCTAGAATTTCTTTTTTGTAAATACATACTATACCACTACTACTAATAACATTTAATATATCTGGCTTTATATCAGGGACAATACAGTCATCTTCTACCATAAATGTATCTGTTTTTTGGTTAATAATTTGATTTAGTGTTAAGCTGTCTTTTGCCGTTTCAAGCATTATTTAATACCTCCCTATTAATTTTTTATTAGTTTAAATATATTGACAAGGTCAAAAAAAAATTCCTAAAATTAGGAATTTTTTTGTAATATTTTTTAGGCTAGGTTTTTCTGCTTTTTTGTTTGGACTATTGGTGGTATTAAAGGACTATAATTTGTTCCATCAAATACATCTACTTCAACAGTTCTTGTTAAGACATCTGTGTAACTGTAAGTTACATTTCTATTTTCTTCCTCATATTTTATAACAAAAATATTAGGGTAAGCTTTTTCTATTGTGGCTTCTTTCTCAAAGGATTTACTTCTTCCAAGTGAACCTTTGACAATTATCTTTTGTCCGATCATTTCATTAATGTCTGTTTTTAAATTAGCTATATCGGTTGGGCAAATCATATTATCACCTACTTTTTTAAGATAGGCAAATTATATCATTCGCTGTTAAAAATGTCAAAAAAGGAATGTTTGTGTCATTTTTTTGTATTCCTACGGGTTCAACATTTTGCCGTGATATTTTTGTAAATATTACAATTATATTACAATTCTGTTACATAATGATTACATGTTTTTAGTGTTAAATCATTAAGATTTTCTTTTTTCCTTGTCCTCCAATACCATTTATACCCCTTGTACCATCTCTTAATTCGTCTTTTATATCTTGTATAGTAACAAATTTCTCTTCTTTGGTTGTTGCAATTTTTTCTGCTACAATAAGTGGGTCCATAAAGTCTATTAAAATTCTTGCAGGTGAAGATGCAAAATTTGAGCCGGCCATCATTAGCCCTTCATAATAGCTTTGGCATGCCCCTGCAAAAATTACTAAATCCTTTTTTAGTGATTGTTTTCTTGCTTGTTCTATTGCTTTAATAAAATATCTAGAATTTCTATAATTATATAAGTTATTAAATTGTGTACCCTTTCTTATCATTCCATCGTGGCCTGTTAGTACCAAAATATCTGGATTGTATCTTTGTAGCATACTTGATATTAATATTGGTTGTTTTCTTTCTGGAATGTTTTTTACAATAGCATTTAATCCTAATTTTTTATAACATCTATTAGATTTTTCAGCATATTTTCTGTCTCCATCTATGTGCAGAATTTTTCCAGTGTATACAACCAATCTTTCGCGAAAAGGGTAATTATTTTTCTTTAGTAACTTTTCTTGTTTTTCAATTCTTTTTATTAGTGTTTCTTCAAAGTTTCTTACGTGTTCCTCTACAGTTTTATTTTCTATTAATTCTAAATCTTCTACTGGACTATTTGCTTCTATGCGAATGGTAATTCCTTTTAATATTGCAATTTCTTCATTTTCTTTTGTTTTTATTATTCTATCTACAGCAAATATAATATCTTTTCCATAGGATATTCTTCCTACTATATCACCTTTTTTTATTTTTTTCATATCGTTTATCCTTCCTTATAGAAAGAATTTAGCATTTTATAGTATGCAGTTATGATATTTTATGTTGGATTTTGTAAAAATGTGACAGTTTTTTTTGGTGTTTTAGCTTGCTTTATTTAATTTACTGTGCTAAAATAAGTTTGGCTTTGAAAAAGGCTTAAATGAATTTAATTATTGTAGACTATTCCCTCTTATTTATTTCAATATTTAAAAGGTTTAATTGGTCCAAAATATTAAATATCAAAAATAATTAGGAGGTATTTTATAATGGCAGACAAGACTTTAACATGTAAAGATTGTGGTGCAGAGTTTGTTTTCACAGAAGGTGAACAACAATTTTACGCTGAAAAAGGTTTTACAAATGAACCTCAAAGATGTCCAGCTTGCAGAAAAGCAAGAAAAGAGCAAAGAAAAAATAACAATAATAATTAAAAAAATTCCGGCAATGCCGGATTTTTTAATGTTTAGAGCATATCGAAAGTTTTTGTAAACTTTACATTGCTTTTGACTGATTATTATGGCTATATTTTAGTTTTGTTGCCATTCCCCCTCTTATATGTCTTTCTGCTTTATTTTCATCTAATATTTCTCTTACCTCATGTGCCAAAATGGGATTTATCTTTAGTAGCCTTTCGCTTACGTCTTTATGTACTGTACTTTTGCTTACGCCAAATTTTTTTGCTGCTCCCCTTACTGTATCTTTGCTATCTATAATATATTGTGCCAAATGAACAGCTCTTTCTTCTATTAATACATTTCTTTCCAAATGAAAAACCCCCTTGAATATGCTGTTTTGTACATTGTATTCAATGGGAGTTTGTATTATGATAAACTTTTTTCTTTGCTTAACATTAATCCATAATCTTTAAATTCATCAAAAAATTCATCTTTTATAAAATAAAATTTTCCATCTTCTACTTTCATTTATATTCCACAAATAGGGGTGTGATTAGCGTTTTAATTATAGTAGATATTAAATATCTACTACTATTTATTCATAATTTAGATAATATTGAGGAACTAGAAAAATATACATATTCTGAACGATTTGCTTTTTTACTTAATAAAAAGATTAATTTATCAAGTATTTGTTATGCTATACTTGATGAGGCTTTAAAAATTGGAAGAAACAAGCTAAAGAAAAAATTAACCTTATGAAAAAAGGAACACTTACTGAAAATGAAGTTTATGAGTGGATTATAAAAAAAATAAAATTAAGGGCAATTAGGAATTGTAGAGCAATTTAAAATTGTCCTTAATTTTTCTGCTTTAATTCGTATCTTATTCCATATGCTTTAATGCATATTCACAAGCAGAAATAACAAAGCCATTAAAGCTATATTCCTTTTTGTTCTTTCCTTCATTCGCTTTATTTACAATATTATTAATTTTATCATTTATTTCTGTTGGAAATCTTATAGATTTATAAATATTTGCATCTGTTGATTTTTTCATTACAAACTTATCCATTAATTATCACCTCGTTAAAATTCTTCCTATAATTTTTTATTTTTATATAGACATTTTAACTGAAATATGGTATATAAAATATAACTGTATTTCAGTTATATTCTTGTCGAATATAGAAAATTAAAATTTTTTTGAATTTTGTTGCAAGAAAAATAGTAAACTGCTATAATATAAATGTAAAAATTAAAGAACAAAGGATAATTTGAAATGAGTAAAATCGTCGAAAGCATTGATACTGTATATATATATATATATATATTACGGGCTTTAATTTTATAAATCATTTATATGGCTATAGGGCTATTTTTCCCTATGCATTTTTGTTCTATCAAAAATGCATAAGCAAAAATAGTCTTTTTGTTGTTTAGATTTGTTTTTAATATTTTAAAAAAAAATATATATGTCTTTTACAAAAGACAAAGAAAGGATTTAATTATGAAAAATTTAAAAAGAAATGTTGATGGTATTACGCTTATTGCATTAGTTGTAACCATAATCGTACTTTTGATACTAGCAGGTGTAAGTATAACTATGCTAACTGGAGAAAATGGAATATTGAAAATGGCAACTAAAGCTGCAGATGAATATAAAAAAGCAGCAGAAGAAGAACAAAATCTTTTAAACTCGTATATAACATTAGCCGACTATATAGAAAGAAAAGAAAAAGCAGAGATATGGACAGGAAGTGTAGCTGAGAGTTTTGAAAAAGGAGAAGGAACAGAAGAAAGTCCATATGAAATAAGAAATGGAGAAGAACTAGCCTTATTAGCCAAAAAAGTCAATGTTGGAGAGCAACAAGAAGGAAAAGTATACACAATAGTAAATGATATAAACTTAAACAATATTGCATGGACTCCAATAGGAGGAAATCAACCTTTACCTAATAAAGATGCGACTATAGATATCACAGAAGTAAAAGAACAATTCAAAGGGAAAATAAAAGGAAATAATAAAATAATATTTAACTTAAAAATAGAATTAATAAACTCAGCAGGAGTTGGACTAATTGGAATATTAGGAGAAGGAGGGACAATAGAAGGAATAATAATAGATGGTGGAGACATAAAAGGAGGACAAGAAGTAGGAGGAATAGCAGGAATAACGAGAGGAACAATAACATCATGTGAAAATAATGCAGCAGTGACAGGAGTAGATGATGCAAGCATATCAGGAACAGGGCAGTATATAGGAGGAATAGTAGGTTCTGGATATGGAACAATAGAAAATTGTACAAATAGAGGGGACATATTAGGAGCTAATAAATGTGTGCAAAGAGGAAGAGCTAAATGTGTAGGAGGAATAATTGGCGCAACAATAAATGATACGAGTATAATAGGATGCATCAATGAAGGAAACATAACAACACAATATATGGACGTAGGAGGAATCATTGGAGATATTAGTCAATCAGAAGGAGGAAAGGTAGAAGTAAAAGATTGCATAAATAGAGGAAATGTTACAGCAAAAAATCCTTATGGTACCCTCCCTGACACCACGGAGTGCAATGCTGGTGGAATTATAGGGTACATGGGAACGGGAGCGGTAACAGTAACAGGATGCAATAATAAAGGACGAGTACAAGCAAACGGTCTATATAGAGCAGGTGGGATAATTGGTGTTATGGTTGATGGAACCATCACGAAATGTAGTAATGAAGCTATGGTAATTGGAAATGGGCAACAAGTAGGAGGAATACTTGGAAAAATGCAAGCAGGAACAGTAGAAGAATGTAGTAATACAGGAACAATAATTGGAAATGCACAGGGAGCGAGAGGATTCACAGGAGGAATTGCAGGATGGGTTTTAGGAGGAACAGTTAACAAAACATATAATATAGGAAAAATACAAAGTGGTTATTATATAGAAGATACAATTGACGCAGCTGGAGGAATAGTGGGAGCACTACAAGATACAGGAATAGTAACTAATAATTATAGTGATTGTGAAATTGAAGGAGGAGATGTACAAGGAGGAATAGTAGGACAATTTATTAATGACAGCACAGCAAGCATAAGTAACTGCTATTACACGACAAGCAATGAAAATATAAACGGGATAGGCTCAAAATCACCAGATAAAGCAGCAAAAGTAGAACAAGCAGATAAGGAAGGTATAACTGAGAGAATTGAAAAGATAGAAAGTTATGAAGAATTTATAAAATGGATAGATAGTAAATAGGAAGCATTTTAATATCATGTAGATTAAAAATGTAATGAATATGTCAAAATTAAGTAGTAAGGTAAGATGAAACTTTAAATAGAGCAATATAATAGAGCAAAGTTTATTAAAACTTCAACAATAGTAAAGAAAAACAAAAATTAGGAAGGTCAATGATAGCAATATAGAGGAAATTACCCTCTAAAATTATCTTTCTAAATCCCACTCTTTTTCTCTTATTTTTCCTTTCATTGTGTTATATATTCCTTTTAGATTTTCTCTTTTGTATTTTTATGTTTCTAATAATTGCAAAACTCATATTTAATGACCTCCTTTTAAATTTTTTACCGATTTTTCGGCTCATATAATGG
>CANQAI010000044.1 GCA_947589265.1 uncultured Clostridia bacterium
AGTATAACTATAAACGAAAAAACAGTAGAATTTACAGAAAACTCAGATGGAACATATAAACTACCTAAATTTGAAAGAATGACAGAAGATAAACATATAGTTGTTGAATTTGAAAAAGATCCTGTAGAACCAACTCCTTCGCCAACTCCAAGCCCAACGCCAACACCAACTCCAAGTCCAACGCCTACTCCAACACCAAAACCAACTCCTACACCTACTCCAAGTCCAACGCCTTCGCCAACTCCAAGTCCAAGCCCAACACCTAATAATGTACAAGACAATAGTAAAGTTCCTCAAAAAAATTTACCAGACACTGGTAGCAATATAAATATATTAATAATTATTGGAATGGTGATTGTTTTTGGAATAGTATCATTTATAAAATATAAAAAGTTGGTTATAAAATAAATGCAACATTATATGAATTAGAACATATAAGTTAGCTAATAAAAGAATACATAAATAGCATAAATAAAACTAATTAATATGGTGCCTTAAAATAGAAAAATCAAAATTTTTGATATTCTTATTTTAGGACACCATATTTAATTATGAAATTCAAATTGTAATAAAATAATTATTGTGATATACTAATACTATCAAAAATAAAAAATGTACTAACTATTTAAAAGTTTTGTACATGATATATTATATATTTTTAAGGTGGAGTAATTAATGCTAAATCAATTTTCAAGAACAGAATTATTAATAGGGAAAAAAGGAATAGAAAAATTACAAAGTGCAAAAGTTGCAATATTTGGCATTGGTGGAGTTGGCTCTTTTGTTGTTGAAGGCTTAGCAAGAGCAGGGGTTGGAAATTTCATATTAGTAGATGATGATAAAGTTTGCTTAACTAATTTAAACAGACAATTAATTGCCACACATAAAACAGTAGGAAAATTCAAAGTAGATGTAGCAAAAGAAAGAATATTAGATATTAACCCAAATGCAAATGTGGAGACATATAAGGAATTCTTTATGCCAGATAGCAAAGAAATTTTAGATAACTCAGTTAACTATATAGTAGATGCAGTAGATACTGTAACAGCAAAAATAGAATTGGTAATAAGAGCGAACAAATTAAATATTCCAATCATATCATGTATGGGGACTGGAAATAAACTGGACCCAACTTTATTTAAAGTAACAGACATTTATAAAACCAATATTTGTCCTTTAGCAAAAGTTATGAGAAAAGAATTAAGAACAAGAGGCATAAAAAAACTTAAAGTGGTTTATTCAGAAGAAGAACCAATTAAACCAGATGAAACATTAGAAAGTAGCTGTAAAACAGGTTGTATATGTCCTCCAGGTACAAAAAGAAAATGTACAGCTAAAAACCAAGTTCCAGGAAGTGTGTCTTTTGTGCCATCTGTTGCAGGACTAATTATAGCAGGTGAGGTAATAAAAGACATAATTAATTAGAGCGCAATAATTATTAAAAAATATTTTAGTGCATTAAAAAATAAAACGAAAGGAAGTAATTACTTTGAGAAAAATCACAGATTTCATAATAAACAAAAGACATTTTATTTTGGTTTTATTTATAAGTATTACAATTATCTGTGCTATACTATCACCAAAAGTAAAAATAAATCATGATATAGCTAAATATTTACCAGATACGTCAGAAACAAGAATTGGCATGGACATTATGGAAAAAGAATTTTCAAATGTTGAAACAAGTACTTTAAATTTAATGTTTGAAAATTTAGAAGACCAAGAAAAACTAAATATCAAAGAAGATTTAGAAAAGTTAGATGGAATAGAAAGTATTGATTATGAAAATACAGAAGAATACAATAAAGGCAATTACACCTTATATGTTATTACAGTAGATGATAAGGCAGACTCGCCCAAAGCAACTGATATATATAATCAAATAACAGAAAAGTATAAAGATTATACTATATACACAAGTGGAAATATATCTGAAAGCAATAAATCAGTATTACCATTTTGGATTGTTGCACTTGCAGTTGCCAGTGCTTTAGTTATTCTACTTATAATGTGCGAATCTTATGTAGAACCATTTTTATTTTTAACATCAATATTAATGGCAGTAGTCTTAAACAAAGGAACAAATATTATATTCCAAAATGTTTCTAATATTACAAATTCAATAATAGCAATTTTACAAATGGCATTATCAATGGATTATTCAATAATGCTAATGAATAGATATGACCAAGAAAAGAAAATTGAAAAAGATAATGTAAAAGCAATGAAAAATGCATTACATAAAGCAATGTTAGCAATATCAAGTAGCTCTGTTACAACAATAGTTGGACTTTTAGCTTTAGTATTTATGAGCTTTAAAATAGGAAGAGATTTGGGATTTGTTTTAGCAAAAGGCGTATTATTTAGTTTAATTTGCATCTTCTTCGTGTTACCAGCTTTAATATTAATGTTTGATAAGTGGATAGTAAAAACAAAAAAGAAAAGCCCAAAAATCAACTTAGAAAAATTAGGTAAGTTTAGTAACAAAATGAGGTTTATTTCAGTTCCAGTATTTATTGCAATATTTATTGCAAGTTTTATGCTAAAAGGAAATTTAGGAATTAATTATACAGACTCACAATCAGATGAAATAAGTAAAGTATTCACAGAAAATAATCAAATAGCTATTATATATAAAAATGAAGATGAAGAAAAAATCTCACAATGTTTAAACAAACTTGAAAATGAAGAAAAAATAGATGAAGTATTAGCTTATGGAAACACAATAAATGAAAAATTGACTTATGATAAATTAAATAATAAGTTAAGTGATTTAGGACAAAAATCTAATACAGAAGATTATTTGCTAAAAATAGTATATTATGATTACTATAACCAAGGCAAAAAGAATACAATGACATTTGATGAATTTATTAATTTCATTGAAAATGATGCATATAATAATGAAAAAGCAAGCAAGAAAATAGACATTAAAACTAGAAAAGATATTACTAGATTAAAAAATTTTGTTACAGTAAATGCAATGAGTAAAAAGAAAACATCAACTGAAATAGCAAATATATTAGAAATAAATAAAAGCGACATAGATGACATTTTTACTTATTATTTTTCTAAAGAAAATAATACAAAAATTACTTTAAATGAATTTATTAATTTTATGAATAAAGATGTTCTAACAAATAAAAAATATTCATCTAAAATTAGTTCAAAAGAAAAGGCAAATTTGAAAACATTATCAGGTTTTGCAAATAAGCAAACAGTACAAAAGAAAATTACAAGTAGTGAAATGGCAAAACTTTTTGGAATTGAAAATAATTCAATGAATGAATTATATAAATACTATATTCTTGTAAATGAAATTGACACCAAAATGACAATTTCAGAATTTTCAAACTTCGTACTAAATGATGTATTAACTGACACTAATTATGCAAGTAATTTTGATGAAGAAACAGTAAAAAACATAAAATTACTAGCCACATTTAGTAATTTAAGTATAATTAACAAACAAATGAACTCTAAAGAATTATCTAATTTATTTGGAGTAAATGAAGTAGTAATTGCCCCAATACTATCTTTAAAATATAGTAATAATACATCAGAAAATGAAGGAAATGAAGAAAAGCCAGAAACATACACAGCTACACCAAACGAATTTGTAGACATTATACTAGGTAATGAAACTATGAAAAGTCTTGTTGGCAAAGATACAGTACAACAATTACAACTATTATCAACTATTATGGAAAGCGAAAAACAGAATAAAGCATTTACATATCAAGAACTTTCTAAAATGCTAGGTATGAATAGTAATAGTATAAAAAATATATACACTTTATACATTTCAAACAAAAATATTACAAAGCTAACGCCACAAGAATTTGTAAATTTTGTACTTGACCATAAAGATGACACTGCACTTGCAAACAGTATATCAAACGAGACTATTGCAAACTTAAAATTAATTAATTCTGTTATGAATGGGGTTATTGCTAATAAAAAATATAATGCTGGTGAACTGAGTTCATTATTAAATATGAATAAAGAAAACACGAATCTACTTTATGGATTATATAATATCAAGTATGAAAATAAAAATCCAAGTATATCATTAAAAGAATTTATTAATTTTTTACTTAATGATGTAGCTAAAAATAATGAATATTCAAGCAGTTTTGATGATGAAAAATTATTAAAACTAAATACAGTAAATAGTATTATGAAATCTGCTATAAATAAAACTAAATATACATCAGATGAAATATTTGCTCTTATTAGAAAATTAAGTGATAATGTAGAAAAAAATACAATAGATATGCTTTATACTTATTATGGAAGCAATAAACAATATAATAACAAATGGCAAATGACAGTAGAAGAATTTGTAAATTTTTTAAATGACAATATTTTACAAGATGAACGATTTACAGATTTTATAGATAACAATATGAGAACTGAGATACTAGATGCTAAATCTGACTTAAAAGATGCAAAGGAATTGCTAATAGGTAATGAATATTCAAGAGTTGTTTTAAATACAAAATTTGCTTCAGAAACATCAGAAACATTTGAATTTATAAAAAATACCAAAGATATGTTAGGAAAAGAATTAGAGAATGTATATATAATAGGTGATTCACCTATGGCTTACGAAATTAGCCAAACATTTAATAATGAGCTAAATTCAATAACAATAATAACAATGATATCAATATTTGTAGTTGTATTAGTTACATTTAAATCAGCTATTATACCTTTAATATTAGTTTTAATAATACAAACAGCAGTATACTTAACAATGGGAATATTATCAATAGTAGGAGAAAAGGTATATTTTATTGCAATACTTATTGTACAAAGCATATTAATGGGTGCAACAATTGATTACGCCATTTTATATACATCTTATTATTTGGAGCATAGAAAGAGCCAAGGGATAAAAGAAGCAATTATAAATTCATATAATAAATCAATAAATACGATATTAACCTCAAGCTCAATACTTATTATAGTAACTTTGATTATTGCAAATTTTGCATCAGCTATTGCAGCGAAGATATGTAAAACAATTTCAGAAGGTACACTATGTTCTACAATTTTAATTTTAACATTATTACCAGCAGTTTTAGCTTGTTTAGATAAATTTATAGTAAAAAACAGAAAAAATTAAATATAAAATATATGTAAAAATTGTAACGAAGGGATATATAAAATGAAAACAATCATAGCAATAATAGTAACAGCCATTATTATACTACTTGCAACCAAAAAGAATTATAAAGAATTATTAGTTTTTCTAGTTGGCGCTTTAATATTAGATTGGATTTTTTTATATATATTTCCTGGAATTACTTTAATAAGAACAATAGGAATACCATTACTTTCAATACTATTTTATGCTTTTATAGAATTAATTAGTATGGGCATATTTTACTTCACACTGAAGAAATATAATTATGTAATTCCACTAATAGTTTATTTAGTAATTAATTTACTAATAAATAACCTTTTTACAATAATGCCAGGAAATTCATTAACATCAGGTATTATAATAATAGATTTATTATTTTACCTTGTAATAGGAATTATTATAATAATAGTTTATAAAAAAAATACTATAATGGAAAGTATAGAATGGTTTGCAATAATAGGAATGATTATTAATTGCCTTTTAACATATTTAATGTTACGTATATGGGAGTTAATAGGATTAACTGTTTTTATGTTTGCATGGGTTTCCTTGCCATTACTTATGCCATATATACTAGGAATAGTATCATCTGCTATATTAATATTGCTAGTAAGAAAATGGCTTGTAAATATAAATAAAAAAATAAAAATAGCAGTGTATTTAATTATTATACTAGTCTGTGGTTTTGTATCTATAAAAGGAGGTTATGCATTTTTGGCATACGAAAGTGCAAAACCGGACAAAACCTATTCAGAAATAAATAAAATTAATGATAATAAAAGCCTTATAGGGTTATCAAAAGAAGAAGTCAAGAATATATTAGGAGAACCTTTAAAAGAGACTGATGAAGAAAAAAACAATTACTATACTTATAATGGAGGAACAGTAACTGACATGCTATTTTTTGGTGAAAGAAAGTCTTATATATTTAGAATATATTTTGATGAAAATAATAAGGTTGAACATACTTTAATAAAAGAAACACAATGATATTGACAAATAGCATAAAGAAAGCTATAATATGAATATTTATATGCATAAGAGCACAATTTTTAAATAAAACTTATAAATTCAATTTATAAAATTAGGAGGCAAAATTAATGATAAAAATAACAAACTCAATGACTAATAAAAAAGAAGAGTTTATACCAATTGAGCCAGGAAAAATAAAAATGTATGCTTGTGGCATTACAGTATATGATTATAGCCATATTCGGGCATGCACGCCAAGCTATAGTTTATGCTATGATGGTAGATTATTTTAGATATAGGGGTTATGAGGTTAAATATGTACGCAATTATACAGATGTTGATGATAAAATTATAAAAAGAGCAAATGAACTTGGAAAAAATGCTTTAGAATTTTCTCAAGAACAAATAAAAGAAACTGAAATTGATATGAATGGATTACATATTACTGAAGCAGATGTAAAAACAAAGGCCTCAGAATATATTGAAAAGATTATAAAATTCATTGAAAAACTTATAGAAAAAGGATGTGCATATTCAACAAAATCAGGAGATGTATATTATAGAGTTAGAAAATTTAAAGACTATGGAAAGCTTTCTAATAGAAATATAGATGAACTTGTTAATGGTGTTCGTATTGAAATAGGGGAAGAAAAAGAAGACCCACTTGATTTTGCATTATGGAAATCTGCAAAACCTAATGAAATTTCATGGCCATCTCCATGGGGAGATGGAAGACCAGGTTGGCATATTGAATGTTCATGTATGGCAATGGATACATTAGGAGAAACAATAGATATACATGGAGGAGGAAAAGATTTAATTTTCCCACACCATGAAAATGAAATTGCTCAATCAGAAGCATATACTGGCAAAGAGTTTGCACATTATTGGTCTCATTGTGGACTTATAAAAATAAATGGCGAGAAAATGAGTAAATCACTTGGGAACTCATTAACAATTAGAGATGCATTAAAAATGTATAATTATGAAGTCATTAAATTTTTATTCTTTTGTAAGCATTATACTTCAGACATAGACATTATAGATGCAGATTATTTATTGGCTGAACGCCATATGTACTATTTCTATAACACAATTGCTAAAATGCAAGAAATTATAAAAGAATATAATGGAAATGCAGAAGGCAATAGAGAAAGTGATGATATTTCAGACACAATTAAAGAAAAGTTTATAGAAGCAATGGATGATGACTTTAACACTCCTGTTGCTATTGCATATTTACATACTATAATTAAATATGCAAATACTTTAATAAAAAAATTAAACGAAAACAATAAAGAACAAATTTCAAACACTTTAGCAAGAATGTGGAAAGAAACAAGTGAAGTATATGGAGTACTTGGACTTTTCAAACAAGATCCAAATGAATTTATTAAAGATCTACGAAATAAATACTTAAACAAATTAAATATTACTGAAGAATATATTACATCTAAAATAAAAGAAAGAAAAGAAGCTAAACAGAACAAAAATTATGAATTAGCAGATGCAATACGCAAAGAACTCACAGAAAAAGGTATAATACTTAATGATACAAATAGTGAAACAAATTGGGATATAGAAATGCTTTATTAATAAATAATATGTTACTTAAAAAAATAAGGTTGGAACTTTGCTTCCAACCTTTTAAAGAAACAAAGAACATATATGTAAATTTACAAATAAAATATTTAAAAATTTAAAATTTATACTTACATAAAAAATAATATTGTGCTATAATTAAACTTGTTGAGAAAAACACTTAAGTCAAATTATAAACAATGAGTAGCAAATTATGCGTAAGTCCAATTGTATAAGGGCTTACGTATTTTTATGCTCAAAAATAATTAGTAGGAGGTATAATTATGGAAAAATTAGATTTAGAAAAAGAGAAAACTTCTAAATTAATTAGAAAATTTGCAATACCATGTGTTATTAGTATGCTTGTTGCAGCACTATACAATATTGTTGATCAAATATTTATAGGATGGAGTGATGCTGGGGCTTTTGGCAATGCAGCAACCAATATTGTTTACCCATTTACAGTAATATCACTTGCTTTTGCATTATTAATTGGAGATGGAGCAGCAGCACTATTTAATTTGTCATTAGGAGCAAAAGATAAAGAAAAAGCTAATAAATCTATTGGAAATGGCTTAATATTCTTGTTTTTTATATCAATTATATTAACAATTATTGGTTTGGCATTTAGTAAACAAATATTAGCATTATTTGGTGGTAACCCTAATGAGGCAGAATGTTACCAATATGCAAAAGATTATTTAAGAATTATTTGCTATGGATTACCATTTTATATTATTGGCCAAGGTCTAAATGCTTCTATTAGAAGTGATGGAAGCCCTAAATACGCAATGTTTGCAACAATTATTGGCGCAGTATCAAATATTATTTTAGACCCAATATTTATATTTGTATTTAAAATGAGCGTTAAAGGAGCAGCAATAGCAACTATTATTGGTCAAATATTAACATTTATAGCAAGTATTGTATATTTAATAAAACCTAAATTATTTAAAGTAACTAAGCAATCAATTAAGCCGAATAAAGAGATTTTAAAAAAGATAATCTCTTTAGGTCTTGCATCATTAATTACTCAACTTGCTATTGTAATTATAATTGCAGTTGCAAATAACTTAGTAGGAAAATATGGATATATGACAATAGCATCTACCGGAATAGCATATGGAGTAGTAACACCACTTGCAGTTATTGGAATATGTATGAAAGTATTTGGAATAGTTGTATCTATTGTTATAGGAGTATCATTAGG
>CANQAI010000045.1 GCA_947589265.1 uncultured Clostridia bacterium
TTAAAGCAAATTATTTTATCTGAAAATTCAGCAGATCCATATAATCCAAAAGTAGTACGTTCTACAATGGGAGCTATTTTTAGAATGAACATTATTAGAACAGAAAATTTAGCAAAAACTTTGCAAAGTATAAAAAAACATAAATTTGAAATAGTAGCTACTTCATTAAATACAGAAAAATCTATTTATAACATAAACTATCATAAAAAAGTAATTATAATTGGAAATGAGGCAAATGGTGTTTCAAAAGAAATATTAAATTTGGCAGATGAAAAAGTTAAAATACCTATGCTTGGCAAAACAGAAAGCCTAAATGCTTCTGTTGCAGCAAGTATTATGATATATGAATATGTAAGAGAAAAATTAATGATGTAAAAATAAACCAAATATACTATAAATTCATAGTGCCACCTTTTTTATTTAAAACAGAAGGATGCAACAAAAAAGGCACAAGAATTATAATATATTTGGTTTTATTTATTAAAATATATTTATAAAAAATTTAAAAATCACAATTTTTTGGTGTTCTTGGGAATGGAAGCACATCACGAATATTTTGCATACCAGTTAAATACATCATCATTCTTTCAAAACCTAATCCAAAACCACTATGAACACAGCTTCCATATTTTCTTAAATCTAAGTACCAAGAATAATCTTCTTCTTTTAAGCCAAGTTCGTTAATACGAGCTTTTAATTTACCAAAATCATCTTCCCTTTGGCTACCACCAATAATTTCTCCAATACCAGGAACTAAAAGGTCAGAAGCTGCAACTGTTTTTCCATCTGGGTTTTGTTTCATATAAAATGCTTTAATTTCCTTTGGATAATCTGTTACAAAAACAGGTTTACCAAATATTTTTTCAGTTATATATCTTTCATGTTCTGTTTGAATATCTGTACCCCAATGAACTGGATATTCAAACTGGTCATTAACTTTTTCAAGTTCTTTTATAGCATCTGTGTAAGTAATTCTACCAAAATCAGAATTCAATACATTATGAAGTCTATCTAAAAGTGAAGTATCTACAAATTGGTTAAAGAATTCCATTTCTTCTGGAGCATTTTCTAAAACATAAGAAATAATATATTTAATCATTTCTTCTGCTAAATCCATATCATCTTGTAAATCTGCAAAACAAATTTCAGGTTCAATCATCCAAAATTCTGCAGCATGTTTTACAGTGTTAGAATTTTCTGCTCTAAAAGTAGGACCAAATGTATATACATTACGAAATGCATGTGCATATGTTTCAACATCTAATTGCCCACTAACAGTTAAATGAGATTCTTTTCCAAAAAAGTCTTGAGTATAGTCAGGCTTTCCATCTTCTGTTTTAGGCATATTTTCCATATCCATAGTAGTTACTCTAAACATTTCTCCTGCACCTTCACAGTCACTACCAGTAATAATAGGGGTGTGAACATAAACAAATCCCTTTTCTTGGAAAAATTTATGAATTGCAAAAGATAGAACACTACGAACACGAAAAACAGCATTAAAAGTGTTAGTTCTAGGGCGTAAATGCGCAATAGTTCTTAAATATTCAAAAGAATGTCTTTTCTTTTGAAGCGGATATTCTAAATCTGCTTGATTAAATATTTTAACTTCTGTTGCTTTTATTTCAAAAGGTTGCTTAGCATTTTCAGTTTTAACAACTTCACCTGTAACTATAATTGAAGAACTAATTGAAAGTTTTCTAACTTCTTCAAAATTAGAAAGTGCTGTGTCAAATACAATTTGCACATTTTTAAAAAAGCTACCATCATTAAGCTCAATAAAACCAAAATTTTTAGAATCACGAATAGTTCTAACCCAACCTGAAACTTGTAAGCTTTTACCTACATAATTTTCAGTATTTTTATATAAATCTTTTACTAATACATTTTCCATTTTGTATCCCTTCCTTTTAACGAAAATCTTTCTTAATTAATAGAATACCCTAATTATATAAGATAATACAACAAAATTCAATATGTTTTAATAATTTGTTAAAGTAATAAGTAATAATTACAATAAAGCTTGAAAAGTACTATTTTTCGCAGTTTTGAGAGGTCCCGTTCTGATTTGCTTCTTTGAACTTACAACTGCAACGGGCATTTGAAAAACAAGAAAACTAGTACTTTTCAAGCAATAAGTTATAAAACCATTAACTAATAGTATTAATTTAAAATTTTATACACCTATTGTCTATAAATTAAAATAGGTGTATAATGTTTAAGAAAAAACAAGGTAAAATGCTAATTTCTAATGTATTAATTAAACATTAGTTAAGAAAGGACAATAAAAATGTATAGAGATAATAATTGTGGAGAATTAAATATAAAAAATGTAGGACAAGAAGTAAATTTAGCAGGATGGGTACAAAAAATTAGAAACTTAGGCTCAATGGTATTTATAGATTTACGTGATCAATTTGGAATTACACAAATAGTTGTATCTGCAGATAATAAGTCAATTGATAAAAGCGTATTAAATAACATTGTAACAGAATGTGTTATAGGTGTTAAAGGAACCGTAATAGAGCGTTCTAACAAAAATCCTAAAATGCCTACTGGCGAAATTGAAATAGATGCTAAAGAAATTAAAATTTTAGGAAAATGTAAAAACGTATTACCATTTGAAATTAATTCAGAAAAAGCAGGAGAAGTAAAAGAAGATTTAAGACTAGAATACCGCTTTTTAGATTTAAGAAATGATAAATTACACAAAACTATTTTACTTCGTAGTGAAATAATGAAAACACTTAGAAAGAAAATGGATGAACTAGGCTTTACAGAAATTCAAACTCCAATTTTGGCAAATTCATCACCAGAAGGTGCAAGAGATTATTTAGTACCAAGTAGGTTGCACCCAGGCGAGTTTTATGCACTACCACAAGCACCACAACAATTTAAACAACTTTTAATGGTATCTGGATTTGATAAATACTATCAAATAGCACCATGCTTTCGTGACGAAGACCCTAGAGCAGATAGAGCTCCAGGTGAATTTTACCAATTAGACTTTGAAATGAGTTTTGCAGAGCAAGAAGATGTTTTAAAAGTATTAGCAGAAATATTCACTACTGTTTTCAAAACACATACAAATTGGAAAGTAGATGAAGCACCATTTAAAAGAATTCCATATTTAGAAGCAATGGAAAAATACGGTAGTGATAAACCAGACTTAAGAAATCCACTTATTATTCAAGATGTAACTAAAATATTTGAAAACGTAGATTTTAATGCATTTAAGGGAAAAGTAGTTAAAGCTATAGTAGTAGAAAATGGAGCTTCGCAGGGCAGAAAATTCTTTGACTCAATGACGGAATTTGCTGTTCAAGAAGTAGGAGCAAAAGGTTTAGCATGGCTTAAAGTAGATGAAGAGAATAATGTTTCTGGGGGAATTGCAAAATTTATTACTGAGGAAGTACAAAAAGCATTAGAAGAGCAAATTGGAATGAAGAAAAATTCAGCAGTTTTCTTTATGGCAGATGAAAAATTAGAGCAAGTGCAAAAAATAGCAGGAGCAATTAGAATAGAACTAGGAAATAGATTAGACTTATTAGAAAAAAATGTATACCGTTTATGCTATATAGTAGATTTTCCAATGTATGAACTATCAGATGAAGGAAAAATAGACTTTAACCATAACCCATTTTCAATGCCACAAGGAGGAATGGAAGCATTACTTACAAAAAATCCACTTGATATTTTGGCATATCAATATGATGTTGTATGTAATGGCTATGAGGTTGCATCTGGTGCAGTTAGAAATCATGACCCAGAATTAATGGTAAAAGCATTTGAAATAGCAGGTTATACTGAAGAAGAAGTTGAAACAAGATTTGGTGCACTATATAATGCATTTCAATATGGAACACCTCCACATGCAGGTGCAGCACCTGGCCTAGATAGAATGGTAATGTTAGTAGCAGATAGCAAAAACATTCGTGAAGTAATAGCATTTCCTAAAAACAAAAAAGCAAGAGACCTACTTATGAGAGCACCAAGCAAAGTTAAAGAAGAACAATTAAAAGATGTTCATATAAAAATAGTTGAAGAAAATTAAAAAGAATGAGAGAGGTCATAATATAACCTCTCTCAAATTGCTTTAGATGAAATATTACTTTGCACGGATTACGAGATTGATAGCTCATGAATAGCATAATAACTATAAGTCACTTCGCTTTGATCTAAACGACGTGAATGGGGTTCATAAGCCCAAAGCACGATTTGTTCATCACGTTGATCATAATAATCAACATCATAATAGAAAAAGTGGAGCTTTTCGGATACATTCCATAGAGGACGGAATACCAAGTAAAGTTTTCCGTCACTTTCGGAATAGAAAATCTGATGATGCTCGATGACAAAATCTACACACTCCAACGTTCTATGATTTTCAATTGGAGTGATGTAAAGAGTATTATCATGAATTCCCCCTTTTAATAGACGTTTGAATTTAGGATAGTCAGCTATGCTTAACTCGCAAAGTTTGTCATATTCGCCTATGCCATGAAGTAACCGCGTTTTCATCAAAAGCACCTCCTTTACAATGGAATAGCTTTATTATAGCATTAAATAGAAAAAAATGCAAGAAATAGTGCAATTAAAGAAATTTTATAGTATAATAAAAAAGAGAATACAAGGAGAGGAAAAATGAAAAGCAAAAATCAAAAAGTATTACTAGGAATGAGTGGTGGGGTAGATAGCTCCACTGCAGCAATACTATTAAAAAATGCAGGATATGAAGTAATAGGAGCAACAATGAAACTATGGGAAGATAAACAATGCCCAGAAGTAGAAGGTGCTTGTTGTTCTTTTAGCGCTACCTATGATGCAAAAAGAGTATGCGATAAACTTGGAATTCCACACTATACATTAAATTGTGAAGAAGAATTTCAAAAATATGTTATAGATGATTTCGTTAATTGTTATAAAAATTGTAAAACACCAAATCCTTGCATAGAGTGCAATAAATATTTAAAATTTGGAATATTCTATAAAAAAGCCTTAGAGTTAGGCTGTGAGTATATTTCAACAGGACATTATGCAAAAATAGAATATTCAGAAAAATATAATACTTATGTACTTAAAAAATCCGAGTCTAATAAAAAAGACCAAACTTACTTTTTGTATAATATATCAAAAGAAGTGCTACCAAAAATGATATTTCCTTTAGAAGGCTTTAAAACAAAGGAAGAAGTACGAAAAATAGCAGAAGAATATGAGTTAAAAGTTGCACATAAAAAAGATAGCCAAGAAGTTTGCTTTATACCAGACAACAATTATGGCAATTTTCTAACTGAAAAAGCAAAACTAAATCCAAAACAGGGAAATATAGTTATGAAAGATGGCACAATTTTAGGAAAACATAATGGATTAATATTTTATACAGTAGGTCAAAGAAAAGGCCTAGGAATTGCTTACAAAGAGCCACTATATGTTTTAAAACTAGATGGCAAAAAAAATGAAGTTATTGTAGGGGAAGAAAAAGAACTTTATACAAATGAACTTTATGCAAATGAATTAAATTTTTTAATTGATATAGACTTATCAAAGAAAGTTAATATAATGGCAAAAGTACGTTATCGTGCAAAAGAAGCAAAAGCAAGTTTAGAACTAATTAATGATAATCGGAAATAAAATTGCTAAAGTAACTTTTGAAGAGCCTCAAAGAGCAATTACTCCTCGGACAATCAGTTGTATTTTACATAGATAATGATATTGTACTAGGTGGAGGAAAGATTTTATAAAAAATTATAAAAAAGTATTGACAGCTACAAAACAAAAGTTTTATAATATGTAGCATATTAATTCAAATAAAATTTAAGTAAAATCTTTTAAATTTATTTCGGCAGTTATTCCAATTTCTTTCAACGAACTTTTTTTAATATGGAATATTTTTTAATAGTCTCTGTATTAGCAAAAAGGGAAATATGTGTAAAAAAGGAGGGATAAGTGTGATAAACGAGGATGTTGAAAAATTTTTAAATGAAGTAAAAGAGCTATTAAATGAAATAAAAAATGAACAAACGAAATTAGCAGAAAATGTAGAAAAATATCACAAAGTAAATATGAGAAATTTTGAAAAAATCAGAGACTTCAACGAAATTTGTGATATGACAAATCAAGTTTTCGAAACAAGACTTTCAAATATAGAACAAATACTAAAACAAAAACTAATGAACCAATAAAATAAAAATAGCCAGAGAAAGAAGCAAAACTCTCTGGCTATGATATGTATACCTTCCGAAAATAGCCAAAATACTAACTATTAGAAAGGAAATTTTTTATGAATAAGAAAAAAACATTAAGATTTTATATTACACTTTGGATTGCAAAGCTTTCATCAGTTGCATTAAAAATTTTAAGAAGAAATGCAACATATTTTCCAGGGAAAATTGCCTTAACTTTATGCCCAGAATTTATGGGAATAATAGAAAAACCAAAAACAATTATTGGAGTAACAGGAACAAATGGCAAAACTACAACTTGTAATATGATTAATAGTATATTAGAACAAAATGGATTTGAATTTATAAATAACAAATATGGCTCTAATATTGATGGAGGAATTGCAACTACTTTAATACAAGGAGTAAATTTCCTAGGAAGATCAAAAAAAGATTTGGCAGTACTAGAAATAGATGAAAGAAGTTCAAATAAAATATTTCCTTACTTAACACCAACATATTTAGTGTGCACAAACTTATTTAGAGACTCTTTAATGAGAAATGCACACACAGAATTCATATCTGAAATCTTAAATAAATATATTCCAAAAGAAACAATTATGATAGAAAATGCAGATGACATTATATGTAGCCATATTGCAGAGGGCAACAGAAAAATTTATTTTAGTATAGATAAACTTGAAACAGATACAAAAGAATGTGAAAACATCACAAGAGATATTAGAGTATGCCCAAAATGTTTATCAAAATTAGAATATGAATATGTTAGATATCACCATATTGGAAAAGCATATTGCCCAAATTGTGATTATAAATGCCCAGAAAACCCAGATTATAGAATAACAAATATTGATAAAAAAAATATGCAAATAACTGTAAAATCAAATAACCAAGAAGAAATATATGACATTGTAAATGACAATATTATAAATATTTACAATATGTTAGCCGTTATAGCTGTATTAAAAGAACTAAAACTAACTGCAAAGCAAATAAATGACTCATTTGCAAAAATAAAAATTGTAGAAACAAGGTATAGTGAAGAAATATATAAAAATTATAAAATTGTTACACAATTAGCAAAAGGAATGAACCCAATAGCCTGCTCAATAGCATTTAATTACATTAGAAAAGAGCCAGCCAATAAGGCTGTAATTATGATTCTAGACGATTTACATGAAGAAGCAAATGGCTCAGAAAATACAGCATGGCAATATGACGTAGATTATGAATTTTTAAATGACGAATCCATAAAACAAATTATTATTGCAGGACCACGATATTTAGATTCATATATACGTTGCTTAATAGCAGATATAAATCCAGAAAAAATTGTATATGAAAAAGATTTAATAGATGCTACAGGCAAACTAAAATTAGAAGCAATAGAAAAAATATTTATTTTACATGATTTATATTCTATTGAAGAAACAAAGCAAATAAAACAAAAAGTAAAAGAGATAATTGATGAGAAAATACCTGAAGAAAAATAATTTGGTTATAGGTAAACCTAAAATTAAAAACCTAAATATATTATAAAAGGTAAAAACAATGAAAATAGAAGTTTTATATCCAGAGTTTTGCAATTTAAATGGAGATATGGGGAATGTTAAATATTTAAAAAAGTGCCTACCAGAAGCAAAATTTATAGAAACATCTATAAATGAACAGCCAGCTTTCTGCACACAAGACGACCTTTCACTTATATATATGGGAACTTTATCAGAACGTTCACAAGAAATAGTAATAAAAAAATTAATGTCATATAGACAAAGAATAGAAGAACTTATTGATAAAGGACAAGTGTTTCTATTTACAGGCAATAGCCTAGAAGTATTAGGAGAGTACATTATAAACGAAGATAAAAGCAAAATAGAGGCACTTGGCATTTTTAATGTACATGCTAAAAGAGACATGCTACACAGACATAATAGCTTCTTTTTAGGAAAGTATGAAGATATAGAATTACTAGGTTTTAAAAGCCAATTTACAATGCTATATGGAGATAACTCTAATGAATACTTTGCAACAGTAGAAATGGGTATAGGAATTAATAAAGAAAGTAAACTAGAAGGAATTAAGAAAAATAATTTTATTGGAACTTATATAATAGGGCCGGTTCTTATATTAAATCCGGAATTTACTTTAAAACTACTAAGCCTTATGGGGGTAGAAGAGCCAAAACTTGCTTTTGAAAAAGAAATGATAGAAGCATATAAAATAAGATATAAAAAGTTCAAAGAACTAGCAGTAAAGAATAAATAGACACACCTAAAACAATGGTGTGTCTATTTGAGTTAAGTGAAATTGTTATCACCAAAGTTAGACATAGTATTTCAAAGCTTGTTTGGAGAACCTGGCAGTGAAAGAATAACGAAAAGATTTTTAGAGAATATATTAGAAGAAAAAATAGAAGCAATAGACTTAAGTAAAAATCCAATATTAAGAAGAGAATATAAAACAGACAA
>CANQAI010000046.1 GCA_947589265.1 uncultured Clostridia bacterium
AAACCAGAAGATACTAAGGTACAAATAGAAACAGCAGAAGAATTAATAAAACTTGTAGAAGAATATTTAAATCAAAACTAAAATAAAAAAATCCCCAAATTTTAAGACTTTACCCCCGTGTGCACAACTGAGATAATAGCATTATCAAAAGCAAACCCATATTTTGAAAGACTAAATACTAGTTTAATTGGTTTAAGTGTAGATAGCAATAGTTCACATCTCGCTTGGCTATATGATATTTATTTAAAAACAGGAATAAAAGTGCCATTTCCAATTATAGCAGATAGAAATGGAAATATTGCTAGAAAATATGGAATGATTTCAAATGATGTAAGTACAACCGAAACCGTAAGAAACGTTTTTATAATAGATGATAAAGGAATAGTAAGACTTATATTAATATATCCAATGAATGTAGGAAGAAGTATTCCTGAAATATTAAGAGCCTTAACAGCACTGCAAGTAGCAGATAGTAATAAAGCATCTATGCCAGCAAATTGGACTCCATGTGAGCCAGTAATTTTACCACCACCACAAACATTTACAGAATTAGAATCACGAAACAATCAAATTGAAAAAGATAGAAATGGAATGGCTTGGTACTTAAGCTTTAAAACTCCAAAAGACTGTAAATCTGTGGAAAATAGAACAAGTAAACAGCTAAAAGAGGGAGAAAAAACAAATTAATTGACAAAATAACTCCTGAATGTTAACATATAAACATCACATAGAAGAACAGGAGTTATCTAATGAAAAAAGAAAAAATAATAAAACCAATAATATTAATTAGTTTATTTTTAATAATATTAGCTGTTCGGTGGAATATTATTAAAAACAAATTTTGTTTATATGATAAAATATTGGGGAGCACTTTTAATACTAGGGCTTACAACATTTCCAATGACATCATTAATAATGAATAAATTTGATGATAAAGGCTGGGCATTTTCCAAAATTTTTGGTTTGGCAATTCCGGCCGTAATATTATGGAATTTATCTTATTTAAAAATATTAAAGTTTACACAGATTAATGCATATATAATCATTGCAATAATAGCTATAGTAAATTTAATAATTTTAATCACCAAAAAAGAAAAATTTAAAAATCTAAAGCAAAATTGGAGTAACATAGCAGTAATAGAAATATTATTTTTACTTTTATTTATAATATGGGTATATATAAGAAGTTTTGTACCTGCTATGAATAGTTCTACCGAGCACTTTATGAATTATGGATTTATTAATAAATTAATGAATTCAGAATATTTGCCAATAGAAGATATATGGCTTTCTGGCAATACAATTAATTATTACTATTTTGGACAATATATATCAGCATTTTTAAGCAAAATATCATTTACTGGAGTAGAAGAAACATATAACTTAATGCTTGCATTGATTGCAGCGTTTTTATTTGTATTTCCTTATTCAATAGGAAAAAACTTAGGAAATAGTTTAATAAAAGATAATACCAAAAAGTCTGCAAAAGTAATTCCAATTATAATAGCAGTAATGGCAGCTTTAGCATTATCAATTGGTGGAACTTTACATTACACAATACATAGAGTAATTTTAAAAGAATTTAATTATTTTTATGCAGATGTATATAATTATATAGGCACTAAACCAGAAACAAATGATATAGGAATTACTATAACTCCTTCATATATGAACATAGAGGGAGACTTGCATGCACACCATATAGATACAATGTTTGCTCTTACAACACTTGCATTACTTTTACAATATATGCTTTCAGATGATGAAAAAAACAAGATACATAAATTTTTAAACCCTAACATATTATTACTTGGAATTATGCTAGGTATTCAAACAATGACAAACTATTGGGATCTCCCAATTTATTTTGTAATTATGACAGCTGTTATTACTGTAAAAAACTTTATAAAATACAAAAAAGTAAAACAAAAAATATTAATGACATTATTAAATTTAGTACAAATAGCTTTATTCCAAATAATAACTACTTTCTTATTTTCAAGTAATTTGTATATAAGTGCTACACAAGTACATTTTACAGGTATAATGTCTCCATTTTATAAATTACTTGTTTTATGGGGACTACCAGTATTATGTGTCCTTATTGAAATTTGTGCACAATTATATAAGTTTTTTAAAGAGAAAAAGGGCAGTATATTTAAATTCATTAACGAAATGGATTTAGCTGATATATATATAATAATTTTAGGAATATGTGCGATTGGTTTAATTATATTGCCAGAAATAATATATTTAAAAGATATTTATTCAGATGAATATAAAAGAGCAAACACAATGTTTAAACTAACATATAATGCAAGTATGCTTTTAAGCATATCTACAGGCTATATTTTAATTAAATATTTATATAAAGATATTAAAATATGGAATAGAGTAATAGTATGTGTAATTTTATTTGCTTTTCTAACAACTTTTGGATATGGATTAAATGCAATAAATTATGCTACTGGAAATTTCCAGTCTGTGTCTTATGATATAAAAGCTAATGCCGAAAAGTATATTGCTGAAAAATTACCAGATGATTATAATGCAATACAATGGATCAAACAAAATATAGATAGAGATGCTGTTATATTAGAACTAACAGGAGGAAGCTACAACGATAATGCGAGAATATCTGCATTCACTGCAAATCCTACTGTATTAGGATGGTTTGGACATGAATGGATATGGAGGGCAAAGCCAGACTATAGTATTCCAGATGCAGTACAAGAAAGAACTGATGTAATTAACAATATGTATGTATCAGCAACTAAAGAAGAATTAAAAGAATTTATTGAAAAATATAATATATCGTATATTTATATAGGAAACGTAGAATATAAAAAACTTAAAGAGATAAATTTGAAAACATTATTGAGCTTAGGAGAAGTTGTGTATGAAAAATCAAAAGATTATGAAGCAACTCCAGTATATATTATAAAGGTACAATAATTAAGTTCTAATATGAAATTTTTGAACACAACACTAACTCACAAATAAATAAAAATTATAAATTTTTAATTGTAAAATAATAAAATTTAAAAAAATAGCCATAATAATATTGAAAAAATATTAAAAGGAGGCTATTTTTTTATGGATAATAATCAAAAAATTAATTGTACTGTAACAAGCTGTAAACATAACAACAAACAATATCAAGAATGCAAATTAGAGCAAATAATAGTTACACCTATTATAGGATGTGAAACAAAACAGCCAGATGAATCTATGTGTAGTAGTTACAAATTTGAGCCAGAAGATAGATAATTTAATAATTTAAAAATCTCAAAAAATGTTGAAAAAAATCAAAAAATAATATATAGTAATTATACATTAAAAATCCAATTGGAAAATGTTTAGAGGAGGTAATTTAAGTGAAAATTCAGTTACCTAAATCGTTTGAATATCATGATGACCATGGAAACTTTGCCTATGTACGGGATGGAATACTTTATATGAGCCCTTATATGGACTTTGAAAAACTTATGTATTCAATGACCTACTTATTAGAAGGGGAGGATAAATGCTTTTACTGTCATAGACCATTACATTCTGGAAATCGGACTATTGATCATACATTTCCAAGAGGTCTTGGAGGAATATCAATTACCGACAACCTAAAACCATGTTGCAATAAGTGTAATTTAGAAAAAGGAGATTTAACCTCAAAGCAATATAACCAAATATCAAAATTGCAAGACAAAAAGGTTAAAAAAGAAGCCATAGAAAAAGCCCAAAAGTCAAATTTAGAGGGAATAAAAAAGTATGGGATACTTATTCCTAAAAGATGGTATGAAATGAAAAGTCAATATTCTGTAATAGGAACTATAACTTCAGATAGACCGTCAAAATCTTCATGTAAGTATAAAAAATTATTAAAAAAATACGAAACTTATAAAAGAATTTGCAGACCGGTTGTAGTTTCAGAAAACAGGTTTGTGCTAGATGGATTTATGGTTTTGTTTATGGTAAAAAACCTCGAACTGAAAATTGAGATCCCTTTTATAACCCTAGAAAATGTTGTAGTCATGATATAACAAAACTAGCTATTTTATAGCACTAAAAGGAGTATTTTGCTTAATATGCAAATACTCCTTTTAGCTTTTAATATTAATAATTTATTAATCTATATTAATTCTTATTATATATTATTGACTTTTATAATAATTAGAAATAAAATGATGATATAATAAAAAGGAGGGTTAAATTATGCCATTAGTTACAACAAAAGATATGTTTGAAAAATCCATGAAAGAACATTTTGCTATTCGGAGCATTTAATGTTAATAATATGGAAATTATACAAGCAATTGTAGATGCTGCAAACGAGGAAAATTCACCAGTTATATTACAAGCATCTTCTAGTGCTATTAAATATGCAAGAATAGGATATTTAAGAAAGATGGTAGAGGCAGCAATAGAAGAACATGACATTCCTATTGCACTTCATTTAGATCATGGACCAGATTTTGAAACTTGTAAAATGTGTATAGATAACGGATTTTCATCTGTTATGATAGATGGGTCTAAATATGATTTTGAAGAAAATATAGAATTAACAAAAAAGGTAGTAGAATATGCACATAGTAAGGGAGTAGTAGTAGAAGCAGAACTTGGAAAACTTGCTGGAATTGAGGATGATGTTAATGTAGCTTCATCTGATGCTATGTATACAGATCCAGACCAGGCAAAAGAATTTGTAGAAAGAACAGGATGTGACTCTTTAGCAATTGCTATTGGAACTAGCCATGGTGCATATAAATTTAAAGGAGAAGCAAAATTAAGATTTGATATTTTACAAAAAGTAAAAGAAAAACTTCCTAAAACACCTATTGTATTACATGGAGCCTCTACTGTAATTCCAGAGTTAGTAGAAATGTGTAATAAATATGGGGGAAACATTCCAGGTGCTAAAGGGGTACCAGATGAAATGCTTCATGAAGCAAGTTTAAAAGGCGTTTCAAAAATTAATGTAGATACAGATTTACGTTTAGCAATGACAGCAGCTATTAGAAAAGTATTTGTAGAAGAACCAGAAGCTTTTGACCCAAGAAAATATATGACTCCTGCAAGAGATTTAATTAAGCAAACTGTACAACATAAGATTAAAGATGTATTTGGTTCTAGTAACAAAGCGTAAAATGTTTTAAAGGTCATTATATAATAGTTATAATTATATTAAAGCTTAAATAGTACTAGTTTTCTTGTTTTTCAAATGCCCATCAAAATAAGCAAATTCAAAGAAGAATGTAAGAACGGAACCTCTGCAAACTGTGAAAAATAGTACTATTTAAGTAACTAGCTATAAAACCATTAACTAGTAAAGTTTTAAAGTAAACTATTATGTTTTTTAAACTCGTTTGCCAAATTCTTTTTGAATGCGCATTTGAGCGTCTTTTTTTGCAATGTCTTCACGTTTATCATACAATTTCTTGCCTTTGCCAATTCCAAGTTCAAGTTTAATAAAATTTCCAGAAAAATATAAGCTCATAGGAACTAATGTATAGCCTTTTTGCTTTATTAGTCCAACTAATTTATTAATTTCATTTTTATTTAATAAAAGCTTCCTATCACGTAAAGGGTCTTTATTAAAAATATTTCCTTGCTCATAAGGACTTATATGCATACTATAAATATATGCTTCACCATTTTTTATATTTGCATAACTATCTTTTAAATTAACTTTTCCGATTTCTAATTGATTTAATTTCAGTACCAGAAAGCACAATACCAGCTTCTATTGTATCTGTAATAGTATAATTATGCTTTGCCACTGGATTTGTAGCAACAATTTTTTTTGCCATAATATGTAAAACTCCTTTATATATGTTATAATAGCATTATAACATGTGTGTCAAGAAAATAGGACACACATGTTATATTTAAATTTATTCACGATCATCGTCGTCATCATCATTATAATAAGTTGTTACATTATTATTTTGTCTTGCATAAAACATAACTAATGCTACAATTATTATACCAACAATAGCTATAACTAACCAAGTCCATAAGTTATTAGAAACTCCTGAAAGTAACCCTGCACCTGTTCCAGCATCTGTACCTGTTCTAGTAGCTGTATAACCGTTAGTTCCAGTAGTTGTTCCATTGTTTTCATTCATTCCACTCATACCATTTTGAGTATCGTTAGTTAAATCTTTAGCACCATCACCAATGGCATTTATTCCACTTCTAATACCTTCTGCTGCATCTCTACCAGCATCTTCAACCACATTTTCAGCTCCACCAACAGCATTTCTAACGCTATTTTTAGCATTATCCATACCATTATTAGTGGCAAATGTATAAGAAAAAGTTAAAAGTGAAATAATAGCTAATATAATAGTACTAATTATAAATTTCTTTTTCATAATATTTAACAACCTCCTTTTTTAAAAAATTGAGTCAGAAATTGCTCAATATTATTATTAATTTTTTAATATAAAAATATTCAGATAAAAAGTGGAAAGATATAAAAAAAGATGGTTATATTTACCATCTTTAAAAATTACTATTTAATCGAATTATAATTGCAATAGCAAGTAATATGATTACGATGCCAACTGTAATTAATAAAATATTAATTATATTTGTTACACTTAAACCTGCTTCAGAATCAGTAGATATTATTCCAGGTGATAAAGTTTCGGCTGAAGATGAAGGATTTGCAGAAACATCATCTATTTCATTGTTTACAGTATTTTCTGGAACTGCCTGATTTTCTGAATTTCCATCTGTTGCAGAATTTCCATTATCTGGGCTATTACTACTAAAATCATCAATAATATCGTTATTGGGTAAGTTCATATTAATATCAGTTGCATAAATATAATTTGCACAAACACTAAATAAAACAAAAAGAATAAATAAAATTTTTAAAACTTTTTGTGTCATAATAAACCTCCTTTGACAAACAAAAAAGTTATTTTTTTCTAATAGTACTATATAATCATACACAATAAAACTTAAAAAGTCCATACATTTATAACAAATTTTTTAAAATAATTTATAAAAACACGTTAAAAAATATATTTTTTTTAGAATATTTATGGTAAAATTCAAACAAATAAATGAAAAAAGTTAAATACAAAATTGGCAAAAACTATTAAAAATAATAGAAAGGGTTGAATTATAAAATGAAAGCTTTAATAACAGGTGCATCATCTGGAATAGGCAGAGATATGGCAAGGCAATTAGATGAAAAGGGATATGATTTGGTTCTTGTTTCAAGAGATAAAGAAAAATTAGAAGAAGTAAAAAATAGTCTAAAAGGTGCAAATATTCAAACAATTGCAATGGATTTAGCAAATTCAGAAAATTGTAAACATTTATATGAAACTGTAAAAGATATAGATATACTAATAAATAATGCAGGATTTGGAATATTTGGTAATTTTACTGAAACAGATTTAAATAAAGAAATAAGCCTAATTAACACAAACATTACTGCTGTTCATATTCTAACAAAACTATATTTACAAGATATGGTAAAAAGAAATAGTGGACATATTTTAAACGTAGCTTCTATTGCAGGATTTATGCCAGGTCCACTTATGGAAGCTTATTATGCATCTAAAGCTTATGTTGTAAGACTTTCAGAAGGAATAAGAGCAGAATTAAAAAAATATAAATCAAAAGTAAAAATTAGCTTGCTTTGCCCAGGTCCAGTTAATACAAATTTTAATAATGTTGCAGGTGTTAAATTTAACTTATATTCTTTAAGTAGCGAGAAAGTAGCAAAATATGCAATAGATAAAATGTTAAAAAATAAATTTATTATAGTTCCTGGCATAGGCATAAAAATATTAAGAGTTTTAGCAAAAATATCTCCAAATAATATAACTTCTAAATTTGTATATTTAATGCAAGAAAGAAAAAGAGGGTAGAAGTTATTTAAAGTTATTTGACAAAATAAATGAAAAAATATAACATTATATATATCTTATTAAGTTTGTACTGTAAAAAAATATTTTGGGAGGTATATATCATGAAAAGAATTAGAATTATTTTAATTTTGTTTGTTGTACTTATTTTATTAGCTATGTGTTTTTTGTGGATATTGATCATAAAAGAGAGATCGAATGTTTCACAAAATCCAAATCCTAAGCTAGGATATGCTGGCTATATAAATTATTATCATGATGGAAGTAAAGTAACTGGAAGAACCACATTTGAAGTAAACTCTATATTGTTCCCATTTAACCAATACACAATAAAAACAACCGGCTTTTCAAATAATGCAAAAATTTCACTTTTTGTAAATTGTGCTGACGAAAATGGGGATAATTCTCAAGTAATCATTGGAACTACAACTATTATTGGAAATCAAGAAATAAAAAATTTTAAGACGGTAGCAAATAAACTTGTAACAGGAACATATACTTTAGAATTTTCAATTTATAAAAATGGACTTGCTACTGATGAAAGTGCTCCAGGGACAATTGAAGTCTGGATATATTAACAATTAATTTATTTAGAGCATTTGTTACTATTTATTGTTATATATTAGAGAGGAGAATAAAAATGACCAGCTATAAAAAGTCAATAGAAAATTGAAAAAATCTTAAAAAAGTTTTTTAGTAGAAAATAAGCAC
>CANQAI010000047.1 GCA_947589265.1 uncultured Clostridia bacterium
GAGGTAAAGCAAGAATTACAGAATCAGATTTAAAAGATATGCTTCGTGAAGTAAAACTTGCATTACTAGAAGCAGATGTTAACTATTTAATAGTTAAAGAATTTATTAATAGTATACAAGAAAAAGCATTAGGACAAAATGTATTAAAATCATTAACACCTGGTCAACAAGTTATAAAAATAGTAAAAGATGAACTAGTAGAACTTTTAGGTGGTACAGAAAGTAAAATTAATTTTACACCAAATCCACCAACAGTAATTATGTTAGTAGGATTGCAAGGCTCTGGTAAAACTACAACTGCAGGCAAACTTGCAAATTTACTTCGCAAACAAGGAAAAAAACCACTACTTGTTGCATGCGACGTATACAGGCCAGCAGCTATAAAGCAATTACAAGTAGTAGGCTCGCAGCTTAACATACCAGTATTTAGTAATGAACAATCAAAAGATGTTGTACATATAGCAAAACAAGCTATGTCAGTAGCTATAAGCAAATTAAATGATGTAGTTATACTAGATACAGCAGGTAGACTTCACATAGATGAAGAACTAATGCTTGAGCTTAAAAATGTAAAGCAAAATGTAAAACCACATGAAATTTTATTAGTAGTAGATAGCATGACAGGTCAAGATGCAGTTAATGTTGCAAAAGCATTTAATGAAGAACTTGGAATAGATGGCGTTGTACTTACTAAACTAGATGGTGATACTCGTGGTGGTGCTGCATTATCTGTTAAAAAAGTTACAGGCAGACCAATTAAATTTGCAGCAACTGGTGAAAAGCTAAGTGATATCGAAGTATTCCACCCAGATAGAATGGCACAAAGAATTTTAGGAATGGGTGACGTACTTTCTATTATCGAAAAGGCAGAAGAAAATTTCAATCTAGAAGAAGCAGAAAAATTAGAAAAACAGCTTAAGAAAAAAGAGCTAGACTTAGATGATTATTTAATGCAGTTAAGGCAAATGAAAAAAATGGGTTCTTTTTCTTCTTTATTAAAAATGATACCAGGAATGAACCAGCTAAAAGATGTTAAAATAGATGATAAAGAATTTGTTAGAATTGAAGCAATGATTTGCTCAATGACAAAGGAAGAAAGAAAAAATCCACGTATTTTAAATGGAAGCAGAAGAGCACGTATTGCAAAACGGTAGTGGCACATCAGTACCAGAAATTAACAAATTCATGAAATCTTTTGAAATGACACAAAAAATGATGAAACAAATGCAAAATAACAAAGGTGGAATGAAAAAATTAATGAACAGCATAAATTCAAAAGACTTCAAAATGTAATAAAACATAAAAACTAGAACAAAAATACTAATTAAGTCAAACTATTACAAATATTAAATAGATTTTAATTTTTTAATTTTATATATAAAAGCTGTTATAATAAAAGCTTAATTAAATTTTTTAAGTTAATAAAAACTAAAAACAATTTGCTTTTATTGCAGTAAGTTTTGGGAGGTGAAAATAAAAATGGTAAAAATCAGATTACAAAGACAGGGTGCAAAAAAAGCTCCATTCTATCATATTGTTGTTGCAGATTCAAAAAGCCCAAGAGATGGAAAAATAATTGAAAAAATTGGTTCTTATGACCCAATGTCAGAACCATCTATAATAGTAATAGACAACGAAAAATTTGATGCATGGGTAAAAAATGGCGCTAAGCCAACAGATTCTGTAAAGAATTTAGTAGAAAGAGCATCTAAAAAATAATTTGCTAGGAGCATAGAATATGAAAGATATTTTAGAAACAATTATCTCAAACTTAGTAGATAATAAAGAAGAAGTTTTTATTAACTCTAAAGAAGATGAAAAAACAATAACTCTTGAAGTTAAAGTTGCTCAATCTGATATGGGTAGAGTAATTGGAAAACAAGGTAGAGTTGCAAAAGCAATTCGTACTGTTATGAAATCTTTAGCAGCAAAAGAACATAAAAGAATAGATGTTGAGTTTATAGAAGATTAGAGGAAACTATGAAACAAGAATATTTTGAAATAGGTCAAATTGTGAATCATTTTGGAATTAAAGGAATGGTTAAAGTAAATTCTTTTGCAGAAGACATTTCTATATTTGAAAGTTTAAACTCCATTCTTTTAGAAAAGGAAAATAAACTTATTCCAATAGAAATTGAAGAAGTAAAATATAGTAAAAATCAAATTTTACTAAAAATAAAAGGAATTAATACCATTGAAGAAGCAGAAAAATATAGAGGTTGCTATTTAAAAATAGCAAGAAAGGATGCTAAACAACTTCCAGAAAATACTTACTTTATTGCAGACCTAATCGGCCTTACAGTTTATACTGATGAAGGAATATTACTTGGAAAAGTAGATGACATTTATAACTCAGGAGCAAATGATATTTATGTTATAAAAGATGAAAAAGGGAAGCAAATTTTACTACCAGCAATTAAAGAAGTAATTAAACAGGTAGATATAGAACAAGAAAAAATTACAGTTCATTTATTAAAAGGAATGGAATAAAAAACTAAAACAATAAGCTAAAATTCTAAAACACCTACCATATTTACTTTTTTAATAAACAAAAGTATAGGTTATTTAGAAAGGAAGACTATGAAGTTTGATGTATTAACTCTTTTCCCAGAAATGTTTGAACCATTGAATACAAGCATAATTGGAAGAGCAGTTCAAAATGGATTATTAGAAATAAACTTAATTAATATAAGGGATTTTTCTAAATACAAACATAAAAAAGTAGATGATACACCTTATGGTGGTGGAGCAGGAATGGTAATGATGCCAGAAGTAGTATATGATGCTTATAATTCTATTTCAAATAAAGAAGAGGCAAAAGTAATTTACTTATCTCCACAAGGGAAAACTTTAAATCAAAAAAAGGTAATAGACCTTTCTAAAGAAAAACATATTATATTGTTATGTGGACATTACGAAGGAATAGACCAGCGAGTACTTGATGAAATTGTAGATGAAGAAATATCAGTTGGAGATTATGTATTAACAGGAGGAGAAATTCCTGCAATGATACTAATTGATGCTGTAAGTAGATACATAAAAGGAGTGCTAAAAGAAGATTCAACCAAGGAAGAATCTTTTTCACAAGAACTTTTAGAATATCCACAATATACAAGACCAGAAGTATTTAATGGTAAAAAAGTTCCGGAAATATTATTATCACGGAAATCATGAAAGCATAAAGAAATGGAGAGAGTCAAAATCCATTGAAATAACTAAACAAAAAAGACCAGATTTATTAAATAATAAATAAAATTAGTGAAGGAAGGAGGATATTCAAGTCATGGATATCATAAAATCAATTGAACATGAACAATTAAAAAATAAGGTACCTGAATTAAGAGTTGGTAATACTGTTAAAGTATATCAAAGAATTAAAGAAGGTAACAGAGAAAGAATTCAAGTATTTGAAGGAGTTATTATTAAAAAACAAAATGGAGGATTAAATGAAACTTTTACAGTAAGAAAAATTTCTTATGGTGTAGGTGTTGAAAAAACATTTTTAGTACATTCACCATTAGTAGAAAAAGTAGAACTAGTAAGAGTTGGTAAAGCTAGAAGAGCAAAATTATACTATTTAAGAGATAGAATAGGTAAAGCTGCTAAAACTAAGGAAAATGTAGGAGCAAGAATTGAAGATAAAGAAATTACTTTAAAAGAAGAATTAGTAGAAGAAGCTCCAGTAGAAGAAGCAGTAGTAAACGAAGCACCAGCTGAAGAAACAACAGCAAGTGAAACAGTAGTAGAAGAGGCTCCAGTTGTAGAAGAAGCTAAAACAACAGTAGAAGAAAAAGTTGAAGCAGAAGAACCTGTAAAAGAAAAAGCTGAAACTGAAGCACCAGTAGAAGCTGCTCCAGAAGAAGCTCCAAGCGTAGAAACAGAAACTCCAGCAGTTCAAGAAACAGTTGATACAGTTAAAGAAGAAGCAGTAGAAGAAGTTAAAGAAGAACCAGCTTCTGAAGAAGATAAAAAAGCAGAATAATTATATACAAAAAGTAAAAGTGGCTAAGCCACTTTTATTTTTTAAGCTTTCTTGCTAACATCAGCATATTTCTTTAATTTTTCATAAGCTAAGTAATTTATAGAACCAGCAGGGAAATTTCCATTTGCATCCTTTTTACCAGCAGGAACACCAGTTAATATTTCAATACCTTCTTCAATAGTAGATATAGCGTAAATATGAAAATCGCCTTTTTTAACAGCCTCAATAACTTCATCTGAAAGATTCAAATTATTAACATTTTGCTTTGGAATAATTACACCATGTTTTCCATCTAAACCACGCATTTTACATATTTGGAAAAATCCTTCTATTTTTTCATTTACACCACCAATAGGCTGTATTTCACCCTTTTGATTAACAGAACCAGTTACTGCTAAAGATTGATTAATAGGTATATTAGATAAACTAGAAAGAATAGCATATAGTTCAGTACTAGAAGCACTATCTCCATCTACACCACTATATAATTGTTCAAAACAAATACTAGCAGTAAGTGAAAGAGGAATATTCTGAGCAAACATTTCACCTAAATATCCACTTAAAATTAATATACCCTTTGAATGAGAAGAACCAGAAAGCTCAACTTCACGTTCAATATTAATAATACCATTTTTACCAGTGTAAGTATTTGCAGTAATTTTAACAGGCTTACCAAAAGAAAAGTCACCAATACTCATAATAGTAAGGCCATTAATTTGACCAGTAACAAATCCTGAAGTATCAATCAATAAAGTATTATCACGAATCATTTCCATATAACGTGAATCATATTTTTTTACTCTTTCAACTCTTTCTTTTAAAGCCTTATCAACATATTCTTCTGTTACAACTTTAGAATGTCCAAGTCTTGCCCAAGTGGCAGCCTCACCAATAATTTGTGCCAAATCATTAAAACGTGTAGAAAGTTTAGTTTGGCTATTAGCAAGCTTAGAAGCATATTCAATTACCCTAGAAACCGCTTCTTTAGTAAGAGGAGGAAGTTCTTCTTGCATACAATATCCAGCAATAAATCTTGCAAGCTTATTCATATTTTCCATTGTTAAAGGAGCATCATCTTCAAATTCAACTTTAATTTTAAACAATTTTCTAAAATCATTATCCATTGCAAGTAAACTTTGGTAAATATTTTCTTCACCAATAATAATTACTTTTAAATCAAGTGGAATAGGCTCTGGCTTTAACGAAATCATTACCATAGAAGAACGAGGATCTGCCGTATTTTCAATTCCTAATTCTTTTGTTCTTAAAGCCTTTTTCAAAGCTTCATAGCATATACCATTGCTAAGCAAATCAGTAGCTTGAAAAATAATATATCCGCCATTAGCCTTATGAAGCAAACCTGGCTTTAACATAGTAAAATCAGTTTTTAAAGCACCATAATAATTTTCATACTCCAATTTACCAAAAATATTGTGATAAGAATAGTTAGAATCCATTATAACAGGAGCGCCTTCTAAGTTACTATTATCAACAAACAAATTAACTCTATAATTTAGCCATGGCTGAAGTAATTCAGGCTTAGTTTGCAAAGTGTTTGGTTGTTGCTTATCGGTATGATCCTCTGCAATAAAGTGACTAATATTCCTTAAAATATCTTTTTTAATACTATCTAAAAAATGATTTATTTTTTTATTTCTTTTATACTTAGTTTTAATATAATTAATATGAGTATTTACAGTTAAAAGAGCAACATTAGATTGCCATTCCTCAATTTTCTTAGCAGACTCTCTTTCAATAGCCTTAATTTCCCCAATAGCTTCCATAATATGCTGTTGAACAATGGCAGATTTATCTTCATATTCCTTTCTAATATTTTCATCTAATTTGTTAAACTCTTCTTCTGGCATAGCCTTTCCATTCATAACAGGCATCATATAAATACCAGTTTGAGAAGCTTTTACCTGAAAGCCATAATTAGAAGACTTTTCATTTAATTTTTCCATTAAAAGATTTCTTTTATCTTCGAATTCTTGCTTAATTAAAGTTCTTTCTTTTTCAAACTCTTCATTATTAAAAGTAGACTTAATATCTACTTTTATATCATTTATAAAATGATCCATAACATCTTGAAATTCCTTGCCACCACCGGCAGGTAAAGAAAGAGCAATAGGCTCATTTGGATTTTCAAAATTATAAATATAGCACCAATCTTGTGGAACTTTTTTCTTTTTAGATATAATATTCAAGTAATTTTTTGTGTACATGGTTTTTCCAACACCACTAGGACCTTCAATATATAAGTTATAACCACGAACATCAACATTAAGACCAAATTCCAAAGCTTTAATACCTCTATCTTGACCAATCCCTGTGTCAATAGGGTCTAGCTCTGCAGTACTTTCAAATTCAAATTGATTAGGGGAGCATACCATTTTTAAATCTTTGTAATTAAGTTCATTTGTTTTTTTCATTTTATTTTTCCTCCTTGGGGACAGTCCCTTTTTCCCGTTTTGGGGAATTTGGGACAGGTCACCATTCTTTTAAGTTATATTCCTTAAACCTCTAATGTCATTAAAATAGCATCATCTGTATTATTATAATATTTTTTTCTGAGACCTACTTGTTTAAAATTATATTTTTTGTATAAATTAATAGCAGAAATATTATTTTCATTTACTTCTAAAGTAATACTACCATAAGAATGCTCTTTAGCAAAGCCAATAATAAATTCTAACAAGTAAGAGCCAATTCCTAACATTCGCTTATCTTTTCTAACTACTATATTCATAATATTCACTTCATCAACAATAGTTAAAACACCTACAAATCCAACTATTTCATCTTGAGTATTCTTAGCCACAAAATAATTAGAATTTAAATTTTGCTTATTTTCTAATTCCTGCTTTAATACAGAAACAGACCAAAAATCATCAAAATCTTGTAATAAGCAATCTTTAATTTTATTTATATCAGAAATTTGCATTTTTGAAATTTTAATATTTTCTACATTACTCATATTATATTATCTCCTTACTACATTCTTTTAGAAAACAAACTTTAATTTAAGAAACAATATTAATAAAATTAATGAATACTTTTCTGTTCTAATGCGAGTTCTGCCTGAGATTTTCTTAAATAAATAGGTGATAATATATTAGAATTTCCATAATTTCCATTTTTATATTTAGTATAACCAGCTTTTGCAACACTTATACTAGATATAACACACTGACTTTCATTTGCTAAAATTATTTTATTATTTTTTTCAAAATGTAAATTTTGAATTAAATCTTTATAAATAATAGTAGCATTACCAACAAAATAAATAGGTGAGTTTTTTATAGAAAATTTTTTATTATTTTGTATAAAATCAGCTAATTCATTATTATTTAAATTCAAAAATGTTAAATCACTTTCGACAGTTTTAAACATACATTCATCTTTTACAATATGAAAAAGACCAGCATAACTATTACCATGACCACTGTCTATTAGTGAGCAAATATAACCATCCTGATTTAGATTATAAGCCAAACTTTCTAAAGAAGAAACACCAGTTGCAGCTATATTTTTACTATCTACAAAAGCTTTTACAGTAGCAATTCCAATTCTAACTCCAGTAAAAGAGCCAGGACCTAAACCACATGCAATTAAATCAATATCATTTAAAGATAAACTAGAACCTTTAAATACTTCATCAATCATTGGCATTAGTTTTTCAGAATGAGTTCTTTCATCTCCATTATTTAATTCCATCAAAATTTTGTCATCTTCTAAAATAGCAACACAAGCATTTGAAGAAGATGTATCAACTGCTAATATTTTCATTTAAAAAATCCTTATACAAAATTTAGGTTTTTAAAATTTGAAAACTTTAAATTTGGCATAACCTATAAGCCATAATACTAAAGTGCTAAAACAAATTTAAATATCTATTTCCAAAAGTTTCAATTTGTAGTTTTCTATAATCCTCATTATTTTCATCTTTTTTTAATGTAACTTTTATATAATCAGGTGGCAATATGTCTTCAATTAATTCGCCCCACTCAATTAAACAAATACCTTTTTCAAAATATTCTTCTCCACCCATTGCATAAAATTCATCAATATCGGCTAAACGGTATACATCAAAATGGTATATAGAGCAAACCTTAGACGAATATTCATTAACAATCGTAAAAGTAGGGCTAGAGATTTCATTTTCTAGTCCAAAATATTTTAAAATACCTTGTACAAACTTCGTTTTGCCACTACCTAATTCTCCACACAAAACCACAATATCCTTTTTCTTTAGCGATTTTGCAAACTTAGAGGCAAAATCAATTGTATCTTGTTCACATTTTGAAATAAATTGATACATAATTTTTCCTTTTACTTATAAATTATAAGCATATTTTATATTAATAAATAACATTTGTAAAGAAAAATAGAAAGAAATTAATCAAAAAAATTGTTTTGTGCATTCAAAATTCTAATGCAACAAAAACTTAATATATATTTTAATTGTTAAGCTGTGTTTTTTATCTTATT
>CANQAI010000048.1 GCA_947589265.1 uncultured Clostridia bacterium
TTAGCAGCTTGTTCAAAAGTAGTTGGTTGTGAAATAACCATTTTTACTTGTTGAACTTGTGGCATATTTACAACTTTATTACTTCTTCTGCCCCATAGTTTTCTTTCTTCTGGCTCTTCTTCTTCATTTTCTACTTCTTCTTCATCATCATAGTTGTCTACTTCTTCTTCATCTCTATCTTCTGCTGGGTCCATACCAAATAATCCCCAAACTTTTTCCATAATAGCTCCTGCCATTTTTTACGACCTCCTAATTATTTTTTGTCTTTTGTTTTAACTTGTATTTAGTATCTAACTTTTTATACTATTTGTCAATAGTTTTTTTATTTGTAATGATATCTTAATATTTTTGTAACAGTTTTGTAATATTTTTATGTCGGTTTTCTGCATATTTCGTCATATATTGTAAGTAGCCCTCTTCCTTGTAATTCTTCACTTGTATAGCCTAATTCTTTAAGTTCGGTGTTAGTATAATTATCTATTATGGTATATTTTTCATTGTTTTTTAATATTTTTACATAAATTTTATTTTGATATCCGGCTCTTGTTCTAATAACATAAGCTATTTGATTTTCTCCTTTTTGTTCATAAGCAATTGCTTCATTTGGTACTTTTTTTCCATTAAAACTCCACCATATAATATCAAATGATATTTTGCGATAGCTAATTAGTTCTTTTACTTGTTTATCTATATTAAAAACTATTAAAACTTTGTCATCTTCTTGTGATATGTATTCTATTTTGCTAGACACTTCTACATCGTTTGTGAGTCTAAGAGTTACTTCATCTCCAACTTTTGCCTCTTTGGCCTGCTTAGAATCTAATGTACAAGCAATATAGCATTCAAAATTATTAATAATTTTAGCAACTTCTTTGCTATCTGCAATTACTTGTCCTACTTTTAAATTTAAGCTTTCTAAAAAGTCTGTGCTTAAGTTAGAAAAGTCTTTTGGATTAAGGGCTTCTTCATATCCATCTACTTTATATGAAACAACTCCACTAATTGGTGCTGTTAAATATTCTGAACCTTCATTTAATTGATTTTCATATGAACTTCTTTCGTCAATTAATTTTTTTAAATATGAACCTGCTGGGCTATATTCACCTGCTATTTTTGCTTTTTTAGTTATATTATCTGAAATTTCTTTTTTGGTTTGTAAAATTGTTTGCATTTCATTAACTTTATATAATGAAGCAATTTTATCTTCTATTTGTTTTTCTAATGCTCTTATATCACTTGTTGGATATTGATTTTCATTTTCCATTGCCTCTTCTATTTTTTGATCTAAGTCTTGAATTTTTTTAATTAAGCTTTCTTCTCCATTTGAATAATAACGAAAAATTGCCTCTCCTTTTGCAACTCTTTCACCTTCTGACTTTTTTTGTTCCATACCATTTTTGTAATTAGAACCTTTTAGAACGGTTTCTTCTCTTATAATATAGCCTATTGCTCTTTCTTCCTCATAAATATTGCCCTGCTCTAGGCTAAATGTATCAGCAGGATTTTGAATAAATATAATAGTTTTATAAATGCCAAATGCAATTATAAAAGCTAATATTATTAAAATTGCAATAAGAGATTTTTTATCCAGTATTCTGCGTTTTTTTGGTTTTGTATCTTGCTTAGCTTTGGTTTTCACTTTTTTTATATTATTCTTCACTGTATTCCTCCAAAATACATTGTATATTTTCGCTTACTGGTTTAAGTCCGTCTAGCCACTTTATTGATTTATCTTTTCTAAACCATGTAAGCTGTCTTTTTGCATATCTTCTTGTTTCCATTTTTATTTTTTCTATCATTTCTTCTTTAGTTAAATCACCATTTAAATAACTTATAACTTCTTTATAACCAAGTCCTTGAATTGCAGTAGGTAAATTTTTGTATTTTTTTACTAAATTTTCTACTTCTTCAATAAGACCTCGCTCTATCATAGTATCAACTCTTTTATTAATTCTGTTATATAATTTTTCTCTATCCATATCAATCGCAAAAACTATGTATTTATATGGTGATGGTTCTAGTTTAGATTCTGCTTCTAACATAGTTTTTGTTTTTCCTGTTTGATGGTATATTTCTAATACTCTTATAATTCTTTTTTTATCATTTGGGCTAATAAGTTTCATTGCATTTGGATCTATTTTTTGTGCCTCATTATACAAGGCAAGTAGTCCTTCTTTTTCTGTTTTTTTTTCTAAAGCTTTTCTATATTCTAGGTCTGTTTCTATATTTGGATATGTAATATTTTGTGTTAAACAATTTACATATAAGCCCGTTCCACCAACAACTATTGGAACTTTTTTATGTGATAAAACTTCTTTTATTAAGTCACTTGCATCTTTTTTGTAATCTGCTACACTATACCTTTTTTCTGGGCTAACAAAGTCTATCATATAGTGCTTAATTCCTTGCATTTCTTCTTTTGTTGGTTTTGCAGTTCCTATGTTCATATCTTTATATATTTGCATTGAGTCACATGAAATTATTTCACCATTAATTTGTTTCGCAAGTTCAATAGATAAACCTGTTTTTCCTGAAGCTGTTGGCCCACATATTACAATTACTTTTGGTTTTTTTGCCATAAAATTCTCCTTTTGTCATTTTTTTATAGCTTTAAATAACTTTAAATTTAGCCTTTTGCATTAATAATGTTTAAAATTCCTGTTTGTATGTTTTTAAAATAGAAAAATTCAATAATTAGTATTATAGCTAAAATAACTACTAACAAAATAATGCGATTTTTAAATTTGTTTTGTTGTAATCTTCCCATTTTAAAGTAATAATAAGATCTTGCAATAAAAGGTAAAACAGCAATTCCATTTACTGGAACAAATGCAAAAGTTATTAAATTTTGGGCAGTAGATGCTCCTATACCTAAATCAATATTTTTTGTGCTTAGCCAATAAACAGCAGATACAAGCATATACATTATTGCAAATCCAACAATAACAAATATCCATTTTTCTTTTTTTTCAGTGTCGTTTCCTAAAAATTTATATGTAAGAAATACTGTTAATATGTTTAAAGCTAAAATACAAAAGTAAATAAATAGTTCCATATATTTTCCTCGTTTCTTTCTTTTTATATTATTAAAAAATTATGCTAGCATTTTTAAGCTATTTGTACTATCTTCTTGAAAACTTTTTTTCTATGTCTGTTTTTGTCATTTTTATAGCAGTTGGTCTTCCGTGAGGGCAAGTAAATGGATTTGGAAGTACTAAAAGCTGTTGCATAAGTTCATCTACTTCTTCTTTTGTAAGAGCCATATTTGCTTTTACTGCTGCTTTGCATGCTACTGTTGCAATAAACTTTTCTTCTTTTTCTTGTTTTGCTGTTCTTGCTACTGTATTAATTTCATCTAATGTTTCCAAAAATAGTTCTTTTGTATCTAGGTTTATGCATACATTTGGAACTCCACTTAATTTAATAGTATTTTCTCCAAATTCTTCTAATGTAAAGCCTGCTTTTCTGAACATGTCCATATTTTCTTTTGCTATATCCATTTCTTTATGAGATAAATTAATTACATCTGGAAGTAGCATAAGTTGAGAGTCTTTTTCGGTTTCACTATAATAATTCTTTTTAACTTTTTCATATAAAATTCTTTCATGTGCAGCATGTTGATCTAATATGTAAAGTTCTGTACCTAGTTCTAATATTATATAAGTTGAAAATGCAATTCCTATAAATTTGTAAGGAGGAATTCTTTTTTGCAGTGTTTTATCTTGGAAGATAGAAATGTTTTCTACTGATTTCATATCTTCTGCTTTTAGCATAGTTTTTTCTTCTTCTTGCTTTTCTTTTTGTTTTTCTTCTTCAGCTACTTTTCTAAGTTCTGATGGCAATGTTCCAAATGTTTTTGTATACATTTCATCAAAGTTTGTAACATCATTTTCTAATTTAAGATTATCTAATTTATTTATTTGCTCAGTAATTTTTTCTACTTGTTTTATAACTCCACCCTCTAGTGGTAATTCATAAGTTGCATTTTCTGTATTTTCTGATAATTTGTTACTTATATTTTCTATATGTTCAGGTGCTTTTTCATCATTTTGCTCTTTATTTTGTTTAGTTTCTTTTGAAAATTTGCTAAACAAACTTTGAGTAAAACTTTTTTCTTCCTTTTTAAATGGTGTAGAATTAACTGCTATTGTTTTTTGGAAAGATATTTCGTTATCATTTACTTGTTCAGTATCTGCTACTAAGTCTCCTTTTAGTAAAGTATCTTTTATAGAATGGTATACTGCCTTAAATACAGTATTTTCTTCCTCAAATCTTACTTCTAGTTTTGCAGGGTGAACATTTACATCTACTTTTTTTGGGTCAATTTCAATATTTAGTATTAAAAATCCATATTTCCCAATAGTAATTAAACCTTTAAAGGCTTGTTCTGCTGCACCTGTTAGGGTTTTATCTTTTATATATCTTTTATTAACAAAAAATATTTGATTTGAACGATTTGAACGTGCAATAACTGGTTTTCCTATAACTCCTGTTACTTTTATATCTTCATATTCATAATTTACTTCTAAAATATTATCTGAAATATCTTTTCCATAAATACTGTAAATTACGGCTTTCATGTCATTATTTCCAGGTGTTTGTATTATGGTTTTGCCTGAACTTATTAGTTGTATAGAAATTTCAGGATGTACTAATGCAATTCTAGTAACTACATCTTCTATGTAGCCTGCTTCTGTGAAATCCTTTTTTAAGAATTTATATCTAACTGGAGTGTTGAAAAATAAGTCTTGAATAGTAATTACTGTTCCTTTTGGGCATCCAGCTTCTTCTTTATTTATAATTTTTCCACCTTCTACTTCTATTTTATAACCGATTTCATTTTCAGAAGTTTTAGATATCATTTCAATTTTGCTAATTGCTGCAATACTTGCTAAAGCCTCACCTCTAAATCCCATAGAAGTAACTGTTTCTAGGTCTTCTGCTTTCCTTATTTTTGAAGTTGCATGTCTTTCGAAGGCAATTTCCATATCATCTGGCATTATGCCTTTTCCATTATCTGTTATGCGTATGTATGATATTCCTCCATTTTTTATTTCTACTTTAATACTAGTTGCATTTGCATCAATAGAGTTTTCCATTAGCTCTTTTACCACTGATGCTGGTCTTTCTATTACCTCTCCTGCTGCTATTTTGTTTATTGTATTGTCATCTAATAGTACAATATTTCCCATTTGTATTTGCCGTTCCTTTCTTGCCTTTTATGTATTTAAAGTTTACAAAAGGCTGTTTTTTTAAATTCTCATATTTTAGCTTTTTTTCCTTTTCAGATTATATCATTATTTTTTATTTTTTTGTATATTTTTTTAGACATTTTTTTCATTTTATAATTTGTAACACTTTTTTAAAACCTAGAATACTATATACCATACGAAAGAACCAAAAAAATAAATTCATAGGAGGTATGAAAAATGGGATGTGGTTGTAATAACGGAGAACTTTTATGGTTTATAATCCTTTTCTTGTTACTTTTCTGTTGTGGTAACAATGGTTGTTGCAATAATAACTGTGGATGTAATAACTAATGGTTCAATTGAAAATTAGTACATTTTTGAAAGGAGGGAATTTTTATGCCAGAAAATAGAGGATGTGGATGTGGCTTCGGTTGTGATGAGTTCATTTGGATAATTATTCTTATAGTTTTACTTGGTTGCTGCTGTGGTGGTAACAATGGCAGAGGTGGATGTTGCTAATAAGTTATTAGCAATGCTTATGTTAGCAAATCGCCATGTCGTTAATTGACATAATTATTAAAAGGGTATATAATAATTTTATACCCTTTATTTTGAGGTTCGAGTGCAATTTGAGTAATACAAGCATCTTTATAAAAGGAGGATAATTATATGAGAAAATTCTTGAAAGATTTTTCTCGGACAGAGATTAGGGATATAGCTATTAATTATTCCCAAAATCCTGTTGTAAACCTTTGGGCAGAGACGTACGGAATAAGCACTTATATGCTAAAGAAATTGCTTTATAAGGCAATTTCTGATTGCATAGTTGAAAATAATGTTGCTATAGCAATTTTAGACTCTATAAAAAATCGAGCTATGCAACATTCAAAGAACGGTAAAAGTAGCGCACTATATTATTTTAACATAAAGTATGAAAAAGTAGTTGCTGAACGGAAGGAGTTTATGCTCTCAGATGAGGATGCTGTTTGGCTTACTCGCGATTATGCTGCTTCCCCTCTTAAAAAAGAGGATTTTTGCTTTGAAAATGCAGTAAGTCGTGGTTTGCTTAGCAAATCTTTACTTCATGTTACGTGTAATTGCTTGGTGGAGTACACTGTTGTTGATGTTTTGGAAGAAAAGGCATTGGCTGCTGATGGATGTAATCCAGTAATTGTTGAAGAACTTTTTGAGAAAATTGCAAGGGCACGCAGAAGATATGAACAAAATCACTCGAAAAAACCTCAAAAGGCCTAAGCGAAATGCTTAGGTCTTTTTATTTGCTTTAAAATTAAATTATTAGTTATTTTGTAAAGCCTTGTTTTTTTACTTGTTCTGGTGCTTTTCTTCTATCTTCTGTTTCTTTTCTTTTGTTTTTTCTAACTTTTTTAGAAAATCTGTCACTTCTTCTTTCATCTTTGTTTTTTCTTCTATCTTCAAACATATTGCCTTTTCCGTCTACTATCATATATTTATTTCTCCTTTGTTTTTTATATATAATATACTATTTAATTTAAAAAATCAAGTGGTTTAGTTGGTGTGTATAAGTATTATAACATGATTTAAAATATTTTACTATTAAAAAATTGTTTTAAAATAATTTTACAAATGTTTCACCACAACTATTGGCATTGAACCTTTTTAAAGGAGTCCTGTCCCTAAGTGCTTAAAAACGAGCATTGGGTTCTGTCCCAAAATATTTGAGTATAAAAAATAAAAAAAGTTATCAATAATGAATACTAGTGGAATTAGCAATAAAATTTAATTTCATCAACGTCAAAACGTTCTTTCCATTTTACTGTAATTAAGAAAAAATTGTATTGTATAGCTTTATATATTTTTCTTAAATCTTGTTGTGGAATTTGACTGTTATTATTAGCTAAAATACAGTCTCCGATTTTTAGTAATCCATATTTTTGTTGCATTGGCTCTTGGGTTTCCTTTGCAAGCATGAACATGTATCGGTTCATTATTTTCATTTTACCAAAAAAATATTACATATCCTAAATAACTAAATAAATTAGGCACTTTCTACTTCGCCTCCTCTTGCTATATCAAAAAAGTATGCTGCTCCACGTTCAACTACTGTTTTAAATAATGCAACTTCTTCGTCAGAAAAATGTCCTTCTCTTTCAACAATGTTATAGCTAGGAAGTTCAAATACTACTGTATCAAAGCCATATTCCATTGGTCTTTCAAATGAAATAATAATATATTCTTCTCCATTTTCTTTTTTACGAATATCTGAGGAAACTACTAAAGTTCCATCTGCATATGTTACAAATTCATGCATCATAATTACTCACTCTCCTCTGCTAATTAGTATTATAACATGATTTAAAATATTTTACTACTTTCTTTTCAAATTTTTTTATAATAATTAATTGTCAGTATATAGTAGATTTATTATACATATAAAAAACTGCCAATATATAAATTAATATATTAGCAGTTCTTGCTGTTTTAAGTATGAGATAGAAATAAATTAAAAATAATTCGTTTTGATTTTTATAATGCCATATCTTCTGATACATACTTTAAATCAATAGGTGTTACTTTATTTTTTAATAAGATACTTAATAATTCTTCTACTTCTGATTTTTGCTTACATATATTGTTAAATTCTTGTTTTTCTTGATTTATTTGGTTACTTTTTAGATCATGTATAATATGGTGTGTGAAATATAAAAAAAGCACACCATATTTTTTGTGGTGCTAAAGGAGGTAAAAAA
>CANQAI010000049.1 GCA_947589265.1 uncultured Clostridia bacterium
AGTAAATCCTCTAAATATCTTTGAATAGCTCTTCTTAAAGGTCTTGCTCCATATTTAATATCAGTACCCTTTTCAAGCAAAAACTTTTTAGCATCTTCAGATACATTCATATAAATATTTTTATCAGCTAGTGCTTTTTTTGTATCTTCTAACATTAAATCAACTATTTGCAATAACTCATCTGGTTTTAATTGTTCGAATATAACAATTTCATCTATTCTATTTAAAAATTCAGGTCTAAAGGTTTCTTTTAAACTGTTCATAATTTTATCTTGGTCTACACGAGAACCTCCAAAACCAATAGAATTAGTATTTAAATTAGAACCTGCATTAGATGTCATAATTAAAACTGTATTTTCAAAATTAACTGTATTTCCTTGGCTATCTGTTAAACGTCCTTCATCTAATACTTGTAATAAAATATTAAATACATCAGGATGAGCTTTTTCAATCTCATCTAATAAAATAATAGAATAAGGATTACGTTTTACCTTTTCTGTTAATTGACCAGCATCATCATAACCAACATATCCAGGAGGTGAGCCTATTAATTTAGAAGTAGAATGACTTTCCATATATTCAGACATATCTACACGAATAATAGAGTTCTCATTTCCAAACATTTCATAAGCAAGTGATTTTGCTAACTCTGTTTTACCTACACCAGTAGGACCAACAAATATAAATGAAGGTGGCCTTTTGGTGCTCTTTAAACCTGCACGGTTGCGACGAATTGCTCGTGAAACTGCTTCAACAGCTGTATTTTGCCCAATAACTCTTTTATGCAGATTGTTTTCTAAATTTAAAAGTTTTTGTGTTTCAGCTTCAGTAATTTTCTTAACAGGGATTTTAGTCCAGCTTTCAATTACTTCTGCAATATCTTGAACTGTTAAATCTTTAAGAGACATTTTTTTATTTAAAGCATCAATCTTTTCAGTTAGATTACATTCCTTAGTTTTAAGCTCAGCAGCTTTTTTATAATCTTCTGTTGAATCAGCAAGTGCTGCTTCTTCTTTTTCTTCTTGAACAGCCTTTAGCTCATTTTTTAGTACTTCTAATTGATATAGCTCTTTATTATTCAAATTAATACGCGAGCAAGCTTCATCCAAAATATCAATTGCTTTATCTGGTAAAAATCTATCATGTATATATTTTTCAGACATAATAACAGTTTGTTTAATAACATCAGTTGAAATTCTTACTTTATGATAATCTTCATAATACTTTTTAACACCATCTAATATATCAATAGAATCTGTTACAGATGGCTCTTCTACTAAAACCGGTTGAAATCTTCTTTCCAAAGCACTATCTTTTTCAATATACTTACGATACTCCTTTAAAGTAGTAGTTCCAATTAATTGAATATCACCATTAGAAAGAGAAGGTTTCAAAATATTTGCTGCATTCATAGAATGTTCGGCATCACCAGCACCTATAATATTATGAATTTCATCAATTACTAAAATAATATTTCCTGCAGATTTACATTCATCTATAATAGACTTCATTCTAGCTTCAAATTGACCTCTAAATTGCGTTCCTGCAACTACAGCAGTCATATCTAATAAATATACCTCTTTATTTAATAATTTAGCAGGTACTTTTCCGATTTGCAATTTTAATTGCTAAGCCTTGTGCAATAGCAGTTTTACCAACACCTGGCTCACCAATTAAACATGGATTATTTTTACTACGACGATTTAAAATTTGTATCATTCTTTGAATTTCTTTATCTCTGCCTATTACCATATCAAGCTGACCATTTTTGGCTTTTAGAGTTAAATTAGTACCATAAGTTTCTAAATTTTTTCTTTTTCTATCTTTCTTCTTTTCTTTATCAATTTTTACTTTCTTCTTTTCAGTTGAAGAGTTATCTGAACTAGCATTTTCACTATTATTTCCACCAAACATATTAGTAAAAATAGAACCAAGTGGAATAGCACTAAAAGAAATAGGCATACCATTGTTTTTTTCTATTTCATCTAATTCTTCAGGGTCCATATCATTCATTTGCTCAGATATACTATCCATATCTATATTTTCAGCCATATTACTAACTATATTTTCTATTTGCTTAGACATATTATCTAAATCTTTTTCTGTTAGGTTACTATTCTTCATAATATTTTCCAATGGATTAATTCCATTTTCCTTAGCACACTGAGCACAATAACCTACAAGCTTTGTATTTCCATTTTCATCTTGCTTATTTACAAATACAACAGCTGTATTTTTATTACATATTGAACATAACATATATTTTAAAATTCTCCATTTCTATATTTATATATTATAATTACTATTTTCATAGCATATATAATACATCAAAATACTAAATAAGTCAATGGGAAAAAGGGTTTACACCAAGCAATATATAATTAATATGCTTGATTTTTAGTAAATAATGGTTTAAAATATTATATAAGTTAAGAAACAAACCTTGTAAACAATATTATACAAGATAGGAGATTTAAAAATGAAAAATCCTAAAGTAATATATATTTTAATTGGAGTTTTCTGTGCTTTTGCAATTGTTGCAGGAGTTTATGCACAATTTTTTGTAAAAGAGAGTGACGCCCCAGGCATTATAGTTCCAACTTTCAATAATGAGGGTGAAAATAACACATCAGAACCAACCCAAGAAGAACTTAAAGATAGATTTTCTAACATTTTTAATAATCAATTTAATAAAGGAGATTATGACACTACTAATATAGAAAGAATAAATCCAGATGAGGATATTGTTTATACTACTGTATCTCTTCAAAGAAATGAAGAAAATTACGAAATAAATATAAATTTACCTGGAGTTAATATAACAGGTGATGTTGTTGAAGTATTTAATAACATTACACAAACAGTTTTTGTAAATAAAGCATCTGAAATTTTAAACAGTAACGAAACAACAAAAACAATATACAATGCAAGCTATGAAGCCTTTATTAACGGAAACATTTTATCTGTAGTAATACAGTCAACTTTAAAAGAAGGAAATAGCCCTCAAAGAACAATGGTACAAACATATAATTATGATTTATCTACTGGCGAGAAGGTAGATGTTCAAAGAATGTTATCACAAAAAAATATTATACAAAGTGATTGCCAAAAGAAAATAAATGATACAATAAAAAATGCCCAAGAACAATCTCAAGCAATGGTAGAACAAGGATACCCAGTATATAATAGAGATTTATCAAGTTCAATGTATTCATTATCAAATGTGTCTACATACTTTTTAGGACCAAATAATAACTTATATATAATCTTTGCATATGGTAATCAAAATTTTACATCAGAAATGGATATAATTTTGTATGAATAGAGGAATTTTATGTCAAAGAACTTACTTATTACAGAAAAGCCCTCTGTAGCAGTAGAATTTGCAAAAGTTTTAAACTGTGAAAAAAATAGAAAAGATGGCTATATAGAATCAGAAAATTGGATTATTACGTGGTGTGTAGGGCATTTAGTGACTATGAGCTATCCAGAAAAATATGATGAAAATTTAAAATTTTGGAGACTAGATACCCTTCCATTTATGCCAAAAGAATACAAATATGAAGTAATTCCAAATGTAGAAAAACAATTTAATATTGTAAAAAGCCTACTACTAAGAGAAGATGTAGGCTGTATTTATGTTGCAACTGACTCTGGAAGAGAAGGAGAATACATTTATAGATTAGTGGAAAACCAAATTAATCTAAAAGGCAAACAAAGAAAAAGGGTTTGGATAGATTCGCAAACAGAAGAAGAAATAAAAAGAGGAATTAGTGAGGCAAAAGACCTAAAAGAATATGATAGCTTATGTAATAGTGCCTATTTAAGGGCAAAAGAAGATTACTTAATTGGTATCAATTTTTCTAGACTTTTATCTATTATTTATGGAAGACGTATGGCAAAAGACATTGGCGAAGAAAAAGTTTCTATTTCAATAGGTAGAGTTATGACCTGTGTACTTGGAATGGTAGTACAAAGAGAAAGAGAAATAAAAAATTTTATAAAAACACCTTATTATAAAATAATAGGGGAGTTTGGCGAAACAAAAAGTTCATTTAAAGCAGAATGGAAAGTAACAGAAAATTCAAGTGTTTTCGCATCTCCAAAATTATATAATGAATCAGGATTTAAAAAAGAGGAAGACGCAAAAGAGTTTATTTATAGCTTAAAGGATAAAAAAGCAGTAATTTTAGATGTAAAAAAAACAAAAAGCAAAGAAAATGCCCCTCTTTTATTTAACTTGGCAGAAATTCAAAATGAAGCATCAAAAAGGTTTAAAATAAAGCCAGATGAAACACTAGAAATAATACAAAACTTATATGAAAAAAAGCTAGTAACTTATCCAAGAACAGATGCAAGAGTTTTATCTACGGCTGTGGCAAAAGTTATATCTAAAAACTTAAATGGACTAGCAAAAGGATTTCAAGATGAAGAAATACAAGGCTACATTAAAAAAATGGTAGATGAAAAATACTCTACTAATTTAATAGGCACAAAATATGTAAATGATAGCAAAATTACAGACCACTATGCTATTATTCCAACAGGGCAAGGATTTGAAAATTACAATAATTTGCCAGAGTTGCAAAAACAAATGTATAAAGTAATTGTAAAAAGATTTTTAAGTATTTTTTATCCACCAGCAGAATATAGTAAAATTTCTGCAACAATACAAGTAGAAAAAGAACAATTTTCAGCAAGTGGAAAAGTATGTGAAAAACTAGGATATTTAGAAATTACAAAAAATGAGTCTACACTTGCTCAAAAACCTCAAACAGAAATACAAAGCGAAATGAGTACTGAAAAAAAGCAAGAAGAGCAAAGCAAAATCAACTCTGAAGAAAGACAAGAAGAGCAAAGCAAAACCAACTCTGAAGAAAAACAAGAAGAACAAAGTGAAATTAATACTGAAGAAAAACAAGAAGAGCAAAATAGCCTAGAAATTTTAAAAAAGCTAAAAAAGGGCGAAGAAATAAATGTTATTAATTATGAAATAAAAACATCGGAAACAACACCTCCTACTAGATATAATTCTGGTTCAATGATTTTAGCTATGGAAAATGCAGGCAAACTAATTGAAGAAGAAGAACTAAGAGAGCAAATAAAAGGTGCAGGAATAGGAACTAGTGCAACAAGAGCAGAAATTATGAAAAAATTAGAAAGAATAGGGTATATTATAATCAATCCAAAAACTCAAATAATTACTCCTACAATTAAAGGAGAAAAAATATATGACATAGTATATAGTTCTATGCCAGATATGTTAAATCCAAAGTTAACAGCAAGCTGGGAGAAAGGATTAGAAATGGTAGCAAAAGAAGAAATTCAGCCAGAAGAATTTATGGGAAAGTTAGAAAACTACATTAATTCTAAATTTAATAAACTAGTAATAAAGCAATAAACTAGTTTATAAGCAAAGGAGAAAGAAAAGAATATGAATATTGGTATTGCTTTTTCAGGTGGTGGAGCAAAAGGAGCAGCACATATAGGTGTGCTTAAAGTATTAGAAAAAAATAATATTAAGCCATCTGCTGTAACTGGCGCTAGCATTGGAAGTATAATAGCTAGCCTTTATGCAATGGGCTATACTTCAAGTGAAATGTTAAAATTGTTTCAATATTTTTCAAAAAGCATATTAAGAGCAGATGTGAAATATTTATTTTCTAATTTAAGAACTAAAAAAAGCATTTTAGGCCAAGGCATTATTTCAGGTGAAGACATTGAAGAAATAATTGATGAATGTGCTAAACTAAAAGGATTTAAATATATAAAAGACATTCCAATGCCACTTTCTATAACTACTGTAGATATAATAACAAAAAAAGAATGTGTATTTACAAACAAAGAACAAAAAGAAATTAAATCTGAAAATCTAATAAGACATACAAAAAAAGAGTATATTAGAGACATAGAAATTGGAAAAGCAGTAAGAGCAAGTTGTAGTTATCCAGGAATTTTTGCTCCATTAGAGTACCAAAATTATAAATTTGTAGATGGAGGAGTTCTTAATAATATTCCATCAGATGAATTACAGTTACTTGGAGCAGACAAAATTTTATCAATAAAATTTCCGGCAGAAAAACGTGAAAATCCAGAACGTGCACTAGACTTATTATTTAGATGTTTAGATATTATATTTGATGATAGAGACGAGTCAAAAATACAAAACAGTGACTATATTCTTGACATATTTCTTCCAGCATCAGCAGTATTTGATGTAAATCAAATTAACTCTTGTTATGAAGAGGGCTATAAAATAGCAAATAAAGAAATAGAAAAAATTAAAAAAATATTCAACTAGTATATTAATTTTAGAACCTATGCAGACATTTTTACACAAACTTTACATTCACCTTTTATGGAAAGAAAACATAATATATAGCAAAAATAAATAGAAAGGGTGAAATAAAAATGTCTAGTTACATAATAGAAGGGGGCAAAAAGCTAGAAGGAGAAGTAACCGTATCTGGTTCTAAGAATGCCTCTTTGCCAATAATTGCAGCAACAATATTAAATAAAGGTGTTACTAAACTATATAATATTCCAAATATTCATGATACACAAATAACTTTGGAGATTTTAAAATATTTAGGTTGTAAAATAAAAAAGAACCATGGTAAAATAGAAATAAATAGTAAGAACATTACTAAAAAAGATATTCCAGAACATTTAATGAGCCAAATGCGCTCAACTGTAATATTAGCAGGTGCAATTATAGGAAGATTTAAAGAAGCTAAATTTTCATATCCAGGGGGTTAAGATATTTGATTGATACATTGGACAAGTTTAAGATAAATGATATAATAATGACGAGAATTAAAATTATAGTAGATTGGAGAGAAAATGGATTTAGAAATAAAAAAACTAATAGATAATGGTACTATAATATGTGGAAGGATAATAAAGGAAAATGGAATTGTAAGATTTGAAAGAATAGATCCATCACAGATAGAGAATGTCCCAGAAGATGAAAGAGGATTTGCAACAGCATCTATGGGAAGAGCAATCTTTACAATTGATAAAGACGGTGCAATTCATAATTTTAAAGGTGTTGATTCACATTTATCTACATTAGAGTTAGGTCCAATGGACTTGGTAAATGCAAGATCTATTGAATATACTCCAAGAACAGATGGATATAAAGTTAGTGCAGTAGTTTTTAATGACAAAAAACCAAAAATTAGCATTAATGGAACATCTCCTTTAGAAGATATAGAAATTGAGGGAGATATAAACAAAAGATTAGCAAGAATGGGAATAAAAGTTCCTATAATTAGATATAT
>CANQAI010000050.1 GCA_947589265.1 uncultured Clostridia bacterium
CAAACCTTAATTGAGATAACAAGTCAAAATTAAAATTTAAGTATTAATTTTGATTAAATTTATTATACGTGGAGGTTGTTGGTACCATTTTTTTGAAAGACAAAAAAATACTAATAGATAAACCAAGAAAAAGACCTACATATCAAATGATTGGTGGAAAAGTTGAGAAAGGAGAAACTCCATTAGAAGCTGCAATTAGAGAGTGCCATGAAGAATTAGGAACAGAAGCTATATTTGATAATAGTTTATTCGAATTAGTAATGGAATTTGATGAAATAGCAACTAGTGATGGTATAACTCCTATTCATTTTTATGTTTTTAAATATAATGGTTGTTTAGAAGGAAAACTTAATATATCAGAAGAAATTGAAAAATTTAAGTGGTATAATTCAACTGATGGAACAGACATTTTATCTAATACTTTAAAAAATGAAGTAGTCCCATACTGCTTAAAAAAAGGATTAATAAAATAAAAAAGAAAAGAGGTACTTATATTATGTGTACAGCAGCAACTTATAAAACAAAAGACCACTATTTTGGAAGAAATTTAGATTTAGAATATTCGTATAAAGAAACAGTAACAATAACTCCTAGAAATTATGAACTTAAATTTAGAAAAGTAGAAAATTTAAAAGAGCATTATGCATTAATAGGAATGGCTTATGTAGAAAATGACTATCCTTTATATTATGATGCTATTAATGAAAAAGGATTAGGAATGGCTGGATTAAACTTTCCAGAAAACGCAGATTACAAAGAAGAGGCAGAAGGCAAAAACAACATTGCTCCATTTGAATTTATTCCTTATGTATTAGCTCAATGTGCTAACATTAATGAAGCTAAAAAATTACTGGAAAATATAAACATAGCTTTAATTAATTTTAGTGAAAAATTACCAGCATCACCTTTACATTGGATTATTGCTGATAAAGAATCTTCAATAACTGTAGAAAGTGTAAAAGATGGTTTGAAAATTTATGAAAATCCAGTAGGTATACTTACAAATAATCCTACATTTGATATTCAAATGTTTAATTTAAATAATTATATGAGTTTATCAATTTATCCACCTACTAATAATTTTTCAAAAAAACTAAACCTAAAAACATATAGTAGAGGAATGGGGGCAATGGGATTACCTGGAGATTTGTCTTCAGCATCAAGATTTGTAAAAGCAACATTTACAAAAATGAATTCTATATCTGGAGATTCAGAATCAGAAAGTATAAGTCAGTTCTTTCATATTTTAGATTCAGTATGTCAACAAAGAGGTTGTGTTCATATGGGAGAGAACTTATTTGAAATAACAATATATAGTTCTTGTTGTAATATGGACAAGGGAATTTACTATTATAAAACTTATGAAAATAGTCAAATTACTGCTGTTGATATGAATAAAGAAAATTTAAATAGTAGTGATTTAATAAATTATGATTTAATTAAAGGTCAACATATTCTTGAACAAAATTAATATTTCTTTAAGGAGAAAATAAAAATGAAAGAAAATAGTATAATTATAATTACTATGATATTAAACTTCTTTGTAGCTGTAATAAAATTAGTTTCAGGAATATTATATTCATTCACAACATTGATTGCAGATTCAATACAATCATTTATAGATTTTCTTACAGATATAATCAGTTTAGTTGCAAATAAAATTGGAAAAAGAAGAGCTAACAAAACATATCCATTTGGATATGGTCAAGTATATTATTTAGCAAATTGTTTTACAGGAGTATTATTATTTTTAATTGGAATTTTTATAATATATCAATTTTTCTTTTTTAAAGGAAGCGTAAAAACTGATCCAAGTTTATTACTTATTATAATAATCGTCTTAATTATAAAATTAATAGTAGTTGGCTTATTAAGACATTTTGGAAAAAAGTTTAAAAGTGAATCAATGATAGAAGCATCTATAGAATCAAGAACAGATTTTATATCAACTTGTGTGGTGTTAGTTATATTCATATTATCAACATTAGAAAAATACATTCCATTTGAAATAAATATAGATAAAATTGGTAGCTTATGTATGGCAGTATATGTATTTTACACATCAATAAAAATGATTATAAATAATGTAAGAGGAATACTTGTAAATGATGAAGAAAATAATGATATAAAAGAAGAAATAATTAAAGATCTTGCTAATTTTAAAGAATTTAAAATTAAAAATGTAAAAGTTATAAAAATGTCTACATATTATAATGTATTTTTACAAGTTGAAGCAAAAGATAATATTACTATAAAAAAATATTTATCAATAGAGAAAAAAGTTAAATCATATTTAAAATCAAAAAATAAATTGCTTAGATTTATAGACATAGAACCAGTATAGAATAAAAAACACCACATTTAGCCTAGTTGTGTGGTGTTTTATTTCAAAATTCAAAAATAAACTATTGTTAAACATTAGAAGAGAGAATAAAAATGTAGGTTGTTGCTACCATCTTTAAATTTTATATTAAAATTGACGTAAAAATGGTAATAAGATATAATCAGTAAATAAAAAAAGGAGACAAAAAATTTCAGACTTTGCTTGATGTAACTGAAAGTGGAAAAACATCTACTATGGCAAATATAATAGAAAAGTGTAAAAACCAACATTGGTCTTAGCACACAACTTAGCAAACACAAGAAAGGGCTATCAATTAGTGTGTAAAACAGACTGGATAAAATTTGCTATTAGCAATGATATGTTAAGAAAAAGAGGCCATTTCTACTAGACCAATATGAAAAAGTTCATATTTAATATAAATTGAACCACCGTATGCCGTATGGCACGTACGGTGGTGTGAGAGGAAATAAATAAAATAATTATTTATTCTCTACTCGATTAATTATAACCATTATCTTGAAATTTTGAATATAATAGTAGAAATAAAAAAATGATTATGCTATAATCACAATAGAGATAGGAGATAAATAAAATGGTACAAGAGAAAAAAGCTATGTATTGTAAAGCATTAGTAGAACTTAATGAAATCATTAAACATATGCAACCAGAATTAAAAAATAAAATTCCAAAAGAAATACAAGAAGAATTTGAAGAAAATATGGATAAAGAATATACTTTTACTTATGATGAAAATATATCTTTAAAAGAACAAAATATTATGCCAGAAACACAAGGGCTTCTTTCTGTGCTTTATAGTAATTATTTATGCTCAGAAGAAGAAAAGAAAAAATGGCAAGAATATGATAATTTTTATAAGCAAAAACAATATGAACAAAAACAGAGTGAAATAGAAAAAAAAGAGTTATTTCCAAAAAGTATAGAAAATAAGAAAAAAGAACAAAAAACAAATGCAGAGGAAAAAGTTATATCGCAAGAATTAGTTATAGTAAAAGAAAAAAATATCTTTTTAAAAATATTCGATAAAATAAAATCATGGTTTTCAAAAAATAAAAAGAGGTACAGAAGATGGAAGTAGATGAAATATATGCAATGATAAAGGAAAAATATCCTGATTTTACAATAGAATATTATAAAAATACAATTCTAACACAAGAAAATTTGGAAAAATATGGAGTAGATGTTTTATTTACTTTAGCTAGCGAAGTAAATCAGGAAGCTCAAAATATACTTGAAGGTGAGCAAGAAACATCAGAACCATTGAGCTTTGAAGAAATAGAAATAAGAGTAAAACAAGAAGATACTAGTATTTTTTTACAAGAAATAAAAGACTTTATTCATAATAAAGATGGTATTTTGCAATATTATGATTATTTTGCAAAAAATAGCGAATGGGCTCTTTTAGGTTTTCATCCATCATCTCTGCGAATAAAAATTTTGCAACAGCTAAAAGAAAATGGAGTTATAGAAAACTATAAACAAATTGAAAAGGTTGCACGAGAAAAATATTTGACTTTTCTTCCTACCAGTTGTTTATTGTTAAGCGATGCAGCAATGCAAATATTTAGCGAGGAAACAATTATTGAATTAAATGCTAATATACAATGGATGTTTCAAAAACCTCTTGGGCGGACAAATTTCAATAGAGGAATTTGAAAAGTTATTTAAAGATAATCCAGAAAAATTAGCAATTTTGTATTCCAAAAATTTTCAAAACAGAATTTTTGGAATAATTTCTTGGATCGATTCAAAAAGAACAAGAGAGCAAATAACTAGTGAAGAAATAGATAAGCTATATGAAGAATATTGTGAAATAAAAGATAAAGTTCCACAAGATTTATTTGAAATTTTAAGGCAAACTAGTTATGACAAATTAGTAGAAGCAAATAAGCAAGGCTTTTTAAATGATGCATCATTTATACAAAATTGGAGTAATATGATTAAACAAATGCCATCTTTTGTTCCCTTAAGATTATATTTATTAAGAGATGAATTTGTAAATTATTATTCAGTGCAAGAACTTTCAAACTTTTCAGAAAATGATGAATTAATAAAAAGAATGGATAAATATGGCTTACTACTTTTAAGATTACTACCATTAGAAAAACTAGAAGAAAAAAGTACCCCTGAATATATTGATGATACAGAGGGAGAAGAGCTTCCTTGTGTAATTCAGTATCATACACCACAGAAAAAAGAGGATTATAATATAGCAAAATTTGTAGAAGATTTACTAAGTAATGATAAAATTAGAGAAATAGTAAGTTCATTTCGTTCATCTAAGAATTCAAGTTTGAGTAATATAACAGAACTATTATATCAAAAATATTCAGGAATATACAGAGGGGGTAACTTTGCACAAAATACTGAATCATTAAACGAAATAGAAAAAACGTTTAGAAAAGCAAAAAAATTTGAAGAAATAGCAGGGTTTATACCATCGATTTCTGTTTTTCAAAAATATCCAGAAGACCAAATAGAAAAGTTTAACAAAAAAAGATGGTTTGAATTGCTAAAATATAAACTATATAGTAAAGACAATGATTCAAAATCTGCATTAGTTGAAGCAATATTAAGCTTAGGGGTTTTTGAAAAGGATGAAGATGCAAATAGAAGATATGGATTACTAAAAAAATTTGCAACTTATTTTCCAAAAGAAATTGATGTTAAATCATATGACTTGGCAGATTACTTAGAAAATTTCGGCCATGATGCAATAACATTATTAAATAAAAATTTTGAACTAGTATCAGAAAGCAACATCGAAGAGAGCTTAACATATGTATTAAAAGAAGAAAAACTCTTAAATGACCCTATATTCATAAATATGTTTAGCGATAAAGAAACAGCTGAAAGAAAGCTGTTAGATTGGAACTTATTAACTAGTATGACACCGATACAAATGGATGAAGTTTTAAAAGAATTAACAAATCAAGAAGGAGTTACGCTAGAAGGTTCAAAAGAAATTTTGCAATATATATACCAAACTGGTTATGAAAAAGTATATGATAAAAATTGTCATTATAGATTAAAAACAGATGTGCAAGCTTTAAAAGCAGAAAATCCAAAAGAAGGAAATATATTAGAAAATAACATTAGAGAAATGTACAAACAATTAGAAGTTACTAATATGATGACAAAAGAGATAATGCATAGAATATTTGATGGTATGGAAATGCAATATAAACCAGGTTTTTATGATTTTTTTGTCAATAATTTAGGTGATATATTAGTGGATGAAAATAAGCAAAAGATGTTATCAAAAATCCAAAGACAATGGGAAAAAATTTCAGAAATTTATTTAGGGCAAAGAATTACTTTTGATATGTGTGAAAATTATATGGCAAATGCTTCATATAAAAATTTACAAAATGAGGATTTAGAACTAGCAAAATTAAGTATGAGTTGTGGATATGATCAAGGAACATTTGAGAAAGTAAAGGATATATATCACGAGCAATTAAAAAGAACCAAAAGTAGTATTCCTTGTATTCAAGAAGAACTTTCTTCAAAAAGTTATACTTATAAGGTGTTAAGACTAGACGATCCATCAATCATATTTGTAGGTGAATTAACACATTGCTGTCAAGCCATTAACGATGCAGGTGAAAGTTGTATGAGGCATAGTGCTACTTCACCAAATGGAAGAGTATTAGTTGTTCAAGATGCAAAAGGGAAAGTATTATCTCAAAGCTGGATTTGGAGAAACCAAAATGTTTTATGCCTTGATAATATAGAAGCTGTTAGAAGAGAATCTAATCATAAAAGAATAGTAAGTGATGAAATATTAAATACTTTGCAAAGAGCAGCAAAAGAACTTGTAAAAGTGGATAAAGCAAATTTTGAACAATGGAAACAAGAAAAAATAGCAAAACTTACAGAGCAAAGAAGTAAAGGTGAAATTTCAGATAAAGAATTTGAACTACAAAAAGCAGAAATAGAGCAAATAGTAAGTAGTCAAAGGCTTACTAGAGTAACAGTAGGAGAAGGATATTCTGATATTAGCTTGAAAGGTTTAAAACCTGATTATGAAAATAGATACCCAGAAGAAGATGTGAAGTATATTTCAGACTCTAGAAGCCAATTTATCTTATATGAGGATGAAAAAGCAAATGAAAGTCGAGAAAGTACAGCTAATTCCCCAACTATTGCTTTATATTCAGATGGGGAAGAAACACAAAAACTAATAGATATTGATACTTCAGAAGTAGAAAAATCATCTGGCAGAGATTGGGACTTCTATGACGATTGGACTGATAACCCTCAAGCCAGAGATGACGAAGATGATCTTTATGATTTAAATTTTACAATAGCAAAAAACGAAGTAGAAAATTTTGTAAGAAACTTTTTAAATAATACTTTAAGACAAGAGGCACAAGAGTTCTTATCAGAGATAACTCGTTCATTACAAAAAAGAATGGAAGAAACTAATAGATAACTATCTATTATAAGTTTTACATAAATATAACCTTACAAGACTCTAGCTCGGACAACTTTATAGCGAGTTCAAGGAGTTCTTTCCAGAGAACAATGTGGAATACTTCGTTAGCTATTATAACAATTAGAAGAAACATTGTTATTTAGCCGCTTTTAGACTTTTTTAGTTTTATTTAGTTTACTAAAAAATGACTAAATAGGCCTAAAAAAACCATATAAAACTAAACGAACAAAAAAAGTTTGTGACTGAATTCGTGTAAAATTAGTGTAATATAAGTTTTAGAAAATATTTTAATTAATAGTTAAAATAAAATTGAAATAATAAAATATAAAAGAAGGTGAATCTATGCTAGACGAAAAAAATGAAATTACTATATTTGAAAATCAAAATGTAAAATTAGAAGTTAATATGAAAGATGAAACTGTATGGCTAACTCAAGAACAAATGG
>CANQAI010000051.1 GCA_947589265.1 uncultured Clostridia bacterium
TGGAGGCTTACCCAAGTGGTTGAAGGGGACAGTTTGCTAAACTGTTAGGGTTCGTAAGGGCCGCGAGGGTTCAAATCCCTCAGCTTCCGCCAAAAGTAGCAATTTAGCTACTATTTTTTTTGTATTAACTGACACAAGACAGTTTTATGAGTAGAGTGTTAGTTAAAAATTTTCATTTGATTTTACATAACAATTGTGATACAATATTATATATAAAGGCTAAAAGGCCATAATAAAAAACACTTAAAGGAGTGAAAATTTTAATGAAGTTATCAATTGATTCTGTTGAAGAACGGGAGAGATTTCTAGCAAGAGTTTCAGGACTTGAAAGTGGAGAACAGAAAGCTCTTATAGAAAAAAATTCAGAAAAGGAGTTTGAAGAACGAGAGAGATTTCTAACAAGAGTTCAAGGACTTGATAGTGAAGAACAGAGAGCTCTTATAGAAAAAATTTCAGAAAAGGAGTTTGAAAAACGAGAGAGATTTCTAGCAAGAGTTTCAAGACTTGATAGTGAAGAAGAGAAAGCTCTTATAGCAAGACTGAATGCAAGGAAAGCAATAGTTGAAAATGTAAAAACAGCTCCTGAACTTCGTCAAAAGCTGTTAAGGAGTTTGCAGAGTATCTTCGAAAACTTAAAAAGGAAAATTTAAAATTTTCACACCCACACTTGTTTATTAACGAGTGTGGGTTATTTAAAATATTAGAGAAATTAGCCAAAATTTCATTTGATTTTTTATTTATTTCTTTTTATGATTTTTTGTGAATTTTTGTGTCATTTTATTTTTGGCACTATATTGGCACAAAAAAATTATATAATGCTTGATATATAAATAATAAATCCTTCAGCTTCACAAAAAGTAAAATCAATTTTATTTATGTATACAAAAAAACAGTTTAAAATCGATTTTAAGCTGTTTTTATTTTTTAAATGATAAGTTTTATATAAAAAAATAAAAAAACATTATAGACAAATTATATTAGTTATAAATAAAAACAACAATATGCTATATAAAACTAATAATACAAAAATTTCTAATATTTTATAATTGTAGTAAATAAAAAAAATAAAAACCGAGAATTAAAATACAAAAAAATAAAAATATTAAAAAAAATTATAAAATAAAAATATAAAATTAAAAACTTAAGTAAAAAATAAGAAGTCTAAAATAAAAAATTAGAATAAAAATAAAAAAATTAAGTTTAAAAATTATATTAATAAAATAAAAAAATTTTAAAAATTATATACCAAAACCAAAAAAGTAAAAAAGAAAAAACAAATGTCAGAAAGACAAGTATCAAAATCGAGTTTTTTCTATTATTAATTTAAATTTTATTTTCAGAAAATTTAGAGCAAGATTTTTTAGAAAATAACAATAAAAATCAGCAACGAAAAATTCAACAAATCCTTCGGAATAACCAAGGAATAGAAAAGCTAAAGGAAAAGAAAAAAAGAAAAACATGGTATACATAAAATAATGATATTGTTATGTATTTCTCGAAAAAATGATAAAAAATGAAAGTTCATCTGATATATAACACACAAATTGACAAGAAATATTATTGAAATATAATTTTGATAAGAGTAAAAAAATAAAGTAATTTATTATTTTAAAAGAAAGAGGAAATATTTTAAATACATATTATAAAGTCAAAAATGAGATATTAAATAAAAAAATAAATTATATTTATAAAAAAATAAAAATAAAATATAAAATAAAAATAAAATATAAAATAAAAAATAAAATATAAAATAAAAATAAAATATAAAATATAAAATATAAAATAAAAATAAAAATAAAATATAAAATAAAAATAAAAAATAAAAATAAAAATAAAAATAAAAATAAAAAGATAAAATAAAAACAAAAAATTAAAACCAAAAATATAAAAAATTATAAAATAAAAAACTTAAATAAAAAAAGATCTAAAACAAAAAAATTAGAATAAAAAAAATTAAGTTTAAAAATTATATTAATATAATAAGAAGTAATTTTTTAAATTTATATGTTAAGGACAAAATATTAGCAAGAAAAGTTAAATGCCAAAAAGACAATTATTAAAATCAAAAATTTTTCTTATTTTGTAAGAAATTTTACCATCATAAAATTTGGGCGGATATTTTTTAGAAAGTATTGATAAAAAACAGCCATAAAAAATTCAACAAACCCTTCGGAATAACTAAAAAATTAAAAAGTGAAAAAAACAGAAAAAAAGAAAATTAATGTATACATAAAATAACAACCTTATTACAGATCTCAAAAAAATGTCTAATAATGAAAAAATATCTGAAAAATAACATACAAATTGACAAGAAATATTATTGAAATATGATTTTGGGCAAAATCAAAAAATAATGTGATTTACTATTTTATAAGAAAAAATAATATATATCATAAAGTAAAAAAGTCTTAAAGAAAAAATAAATTACAGCTATAAAAAAATAAAAAATTAAATATTAAATAAAATAAGAAATAAAATCATTAAGAATAAAAAATAATAAAATAAGAAATAAAATATTAAATATAAAAATATAAAATAAGAAAAAAAATATTAAATATAAAAATATAAAATAAAAAACTAAAATTCAAAATATTAAGAAAAATTATAAAATAAAAAAAAAGAAAAAAAAAATAAGGATATAAAATTAAGGAGTTAAATAAAAAACAGAAAATTAAAACAAAAATTAGAATAAAAACAAAAAAATGAACTTAAAAAATTATACTAATATAATAAGAAGTAATTTTTAAAATTTATATGTTATGAACAAAAAATTAGCAAGAAAGTACAAGTGCCAAAAAGACAATCAATAAAATCAACAATTTTTCTTATGTTGTAAGCAATTTTATCATAATAAAATTTCAGCCGATATTTTTTAGAAAATATTAATAAAAGACAGCAATAAAAAAATTCAACAAATCCTTCGGAATAGTTAAAAAATTAAAAATGAAAGAAAACAGAAAAACAGAAAATAGATGTATACATAAAATAACATCCTTATTGCAAATCCAAAAAAAATGTCTAATGATGAAAAAATATTTGATAAATAATATACAAATTGACAAGAAATATTATTGAAATATAATTTTGAGGAAAACAAAAAAATAAAGCATTTATTATATTAAAAGAAAAAAACATTTTTAAAACATATTGTAAAGTTAAAAATAATGTCTTAAATTAAAAAGATTAAATTATATTTATAAAAAGTTAAATATAAAAAAATAAAATAAAAAATAAAATATAAAATATAAAATAAAAAAATAAAATAAAAAATAAAAAATAAAAAATAAAAAATAAAATATAAAATAAAATATAAAATAAAATATAAAATATAAAATATTAAATAGTAAAATAAAATATAAAAATTGTAAAATAAAAAATATAAAACTAAAACTAAAAATATAAAATTAAAAACTTAAATAAACAAAATTTAAAATAAAAAATAAAAAGATTACAATAGAACAAAAAAATTAATTCTAAAAATTATATTAATATAATAAGAAATATTTCTTTAAATTCATATATCAGAAACCAAAAATTAAAGAACAAGACAATTGACAAAAAGACAAGCGTCAAAATTAGTTTTTTTATGATTTTGTAAGAAATTTAACCTTCATAAAATTTCAACCAACATTTTTTATAAAAAAATAATAAAAAAGCAGCCATAAAAAATTCAAGTAATCCTTCGGAATAGTGGAAAAATAAAAAATGTAAGATTAGCAGAAAAGAGCAGAAAGAAGTATACATAAAATTACAGCACCATTAAATATACAAATTCAGAAAGGACAAAATAACAACTGAAGCAAGCACATACTAAACAAATTGACAACTAATACTGAAAAAACATATACTCATAAGTGTTTTAAAAAACAAATAAATTATAACTGTTATTTTGAATTAGAAACGAAAATATCAAAAATACTTACTTCTCCAATTTTATTAAAGTTATTTTCTACATAAGTAATAACCTCCATTGGAGTTTGCCAGTTTTTAGAATATTTTTTATTTTTAATTAATAATTTTGTTCCATTAGCAAAATTGCTTATTTTTTCTATAATTCCTTTTTCAGAATTTTTCCCTAAATTTCCTTTATTAAACATATCAAAATCTTTATTATATTTATCAAGTGAAATCATATAAATTGCAGCTTCAGCATCCAAAATATATACAGGATTATTTTCTGATTTTATATAATCTTGAATAGCCTTAATTTTTTTCTGCAAATTTTCAGAAATAGGAATTTGAGAAAAGTGAGTTACTGAATGTATTTTTTGTGGGTTATTTAAATAGTTTTCTAATTGTATAACTTGAAAAATAACACCAATAATTAAAAATCCAGTAGCAAACGCAACAATAAATTCTTTAAAATATAAAGTCATTTTATTTTTTAATAAATTAAATTTATTATTATTATTTTTTATTATTAATTTATTATATATAAAATTTATAAATTTATAAAATAAATAATAAAATAAAATTATAAAAGGAGTAAATCCAATTAAAAAATGTATATCGTCTGATATAGGAAATACAACAGCAAGTGATGCAATTGCATAAAAATAAAATGAAATTAATTTTTTTTCTTTTTTAATAAAAATATAATGACCACTAACAATAGCAAAAATAGGCATAAAAATACTTAATATTTTTTCCAATAAATCTTCAGAATTTATTAATCTAGTATATGGAATAAAATTATTAAAACTTTGTATTCCTAAAATAGCGTAATCTATAAAATCTGTGAAAGAGTGTGTAGATATTAAATAAATAATAAATATATTAATAGGTATAAATATTCCTAATATTTTTACTATAGATATTTTTATAAATTTTTTAAAGTCTATTTTATTCTTTATAAATAAAATAGGATATAAAATATTAGCAAAAGCAATTATAATACCAGTTGTTTGTTTTAATAAAATACAGCAAGATGTAAGAATTCCGTGTAAAAAATAAAATAAAAAAGAGTTATTAAAATAGCTATCGCTTTTCATATAAAAAGATAATTCTAAATAAATTAAAAATAATGTAATAGCTAAAATTGCAAAATTATAATCAATGCATATATAATCTTTAAAAATAATAAATAATAAAAATAAGCAAATAAAATTATAAAATTTGTTTATATTTAATTTTTTTAATATTAGGTAAATTAAAAAATAAATAATACTAATTAAAAAGATGGCTAAAATTCTCATAACAATTAATTCATTAGCAAATAACTTTAGGAAGATAGCACAAATAAAAGGTAGCAAAGGGGTAGTAATTATATTAAAATCTTTATAAGGCACTAATCCATTTGCTATATTTCTGGCAAAATTATAATTCCAAATTTCATCTAAGTTGCTTAAATTTCTAGATAAAATAACAGGAGCGACCATAAGAAAAATAATAAAAAAAATAAAAATATTAGAATTTATTATTTTCTGTATTCTATTTAACATATTATAGTTCTCCTTTATATTAATTAAATATAAATAAATTATCACAAAAAATTTTTTGCGATAATTTATTCATTTTATATTATAAATTACATTATAATTTATACATTAGAAGATATTTTTTCATCAATATTTTCTGTAGATGCATTTTCTTTATTAATAGATTTTAATTCATTTTGTTTTTTCTTTAAATTATCTTTTGCAACTGTCATTAATAATTTAATTCTATTTGTCTGATTTGCCTCACTTGCCCCTGGGTCATAGTCAATAGGTGAAATATTTGCTTCAGGGAATTTTGATCTTATTGTTTTTATAACACCTTTACCTACTACATGGTTTGGAAGACAGGCAAAAGGCTGTACGCAAACAATATTTGGAATTTTATGTTCAATATATTCAATCATTTCAGCAGTTAAAAACCAACCTTCACCAGTTTGATTTCCTATTGATAAGATGTCTTTTACTTTAGTTTCTAATTCAAAAATATCACAAGGAAGTAAGTAGCCCTTTTTAGAGTTAGAAAGAGCTATTCTAGCATCTTTTTCTAATAAATCAATTAACTTAATAGCTGCTTTAAATAATTTTGCTTTTACTTTATCTGTTTTAATTAATTTATTAAATGTGATTTTATGTGTAGCAATAAATTTAACAAATCCCATAAAATCTGGAAGAACTACTTCTGCACCCTCTTCTTCTAATTTTTGTGCAACAAAATTATTTCCAAAAGGATGATATTTTATTAAAACTTCCCCAACAATACCGACTTTTGGTTTTTCTATGCTAGTATCTAATTCTATTTTTTCAAAGTCTTCAACCATATCATAAATACTTTTCTTAAATTCTTTTAAAGAAGACTTTTCTAATAATTTTTTACATTTTTCCATCCACTCATCAAATAATTTTTGAGTTTCACCTTTATTTACTTCATAAGCTCTATTTTTGGTAAGCATTTTTTGTAAAAGGTCAGCATAAACTACCATTTTTAATAATCTTTCTATCAATGGCATAGTAATTTTAAAACCTGGCATTTTCTCCATACCAACAATATTAAAAGATATAACTGGAACATTTTCAAATCCTGCATCTTTTAATGCTTTACGTATAAATCCAATGTAGTTTGTTGCTCTACATCCACCACCAGTTTGAGACATAATTAATGCAGTTCTATTTATATCATATTTTCCAGACTCTAAAGCTTCTATCATTTGCCCAGTTGTTAAAATAGAAGGATAACAAGCGTCATTATTTACATATTTTAAACCTGTTTCAACAGTATGTGCAGTACAATCTCTTAATAATTCTATGTTATATCCACAAGCACGTACAGCAGACTCTAACAATTCAAAGTGAATAGGGGCCATTTGTGGAATTAAAATTGTGTAATCTTTTTTCATATCTTTAGTGAATATTTTTTTATTTACCTCGTAATTTCCACTTTTTATTTTTAATTCATTTTTCTTTTCTCTTTTCTTCATACTTGCAAGAAGTGAACGAATACGAATACGTACAGCACCTAAATTATTAATTTCATCTATTTTAATTAAAGTATACATTTTATCATAGCTTGCTAGTATTTCTTCAACTTGGTCAGTTGTTACAGCATCAACACCACAACCAAAAGAGTTTAATTGTACAAGCTCTAAATTATCATGTTTTCCTACAAAATCTGCAGCAGCATAAAGTCTAGAATGGAATACCCATTGGTCAACAACACGAATAGGACGTTTTACTTCTGTTTGATTACAAATACTATCTTCTGTAAGTA
>CANQAI010000052.1 GCA_947589265.1 uncultured Clostridia bacterium
TAGCAGCAACATTAAAGAAAAATTTTGATTTAAAAATATTTGTAACAGGATTTTTTGGAAATGCAATATTATCTATTTTACTTACATATTTAGGACAAAAATTAAATGTAGATATTTACTTAGCTGCAATAGTTGTATTTGTTGGAAGAATGTTTAATAATTTAGCTATTATTAGACGCTATTATTTAAATGTATGGGAAAATAAAATGGCTAAAAAAACGGAAAATAGTAATGAGGAAAACAAAGAAAGCACCACTACAAAAAATGATGAAAAATCTAAATAATTTGACATTATATTAATAAAACGCCCAAAAACCATATAATATCAACAACATTTCAAAAACATTACAAAAATATTACAAAATTATTACAAATCTATTGACTTTTTTTTCAAAATGTAATATTCTTAAGCCAGCGTTAATTAGAAATTTTTTTAAGCAAATATATGCACAAATGACAAACAATATTGTAAGCAAACAAATTGGGGGAATGAGCTTTGGCAATTGGAGATGTAATTGTAGGAATAGACATTGGAGCTTCAAAAGTTAGCTTAGTAATTGGAGAAGTTAATAACTTTAACCAAATTGAAGTCATTTGCACATCTAGTCATAAATGCAGGCGGAATTCAAAAAGGTAAAATTGTAGATGAAAATGAAATTGCCAGAGTAATTAGTCATTCTATAAAAGAAGCGGAATCAGAATCTGGATTAAAAATAAATTCTACATACCTAACTATTCCAGGAAAATATGTAACAATAGTACAAAATAGCATTTCAAAAGAGGCAAAGGACAAATATGCAGGAATTTCAGCAAAAGATGTTGCATCAAGTATTATGCAAGCAAAAGATATTGATATTCCAGAAGATAAACAAATTATTGATGTTGTAGAAAATCAATTTGTTTTAGAAAATGGTAAAGTGGTATCAGATCCAATAGGTAGCTTAAGTGGAAGCTTCACTTTAAAAGCACAAGTTATTTTAGCAGATAAAGAATATATGAGACAAATTGCTTCTATTTTTAGAAAAGCAAACTTAGATATAGATGGTTTAGTACCAGTAACATTAGCACAAAGAAGTATAATACTAGATAATAACGAACTGAACGATAATGTAATGTTACTAGATATAGGAGCAGGAAATACAGATATAGGAGTTTTTGAAGGTCCTAACTTTGTATATACAAACACAATTCCACTAGGTGGAGATAACATAACAAATGATATAGCATTAGTATTAAACATTTCAGAAGAAGAAGCAGAAAAATTAAAAAAGCAATACGGATTAGCTTTAAAATCATTTATAGATAATGATAATGAAATTTTACTTACTACATGCAAAGATGAAAATGGAAAAAAAGTAATTCGCAGTTCAGAACTAATTGAAATAATTGAAGCTAGAATAGAAGAAATATTTTCTCTTGTTAATAAAGATATTACAACCAAAGGCATTAAATCAAGAATTAATAATGTTATTTTAACAGGTCAAGGCATAACAAACATAAACAAAAGCGATGTAGCAGGAAAAATTATTTTAAATATTCCAGTAAAAATAGCAACAGGAAGACTAATTAGCATAGTAAGGCCAGAATACAGAACAGCGTATAGCTTAGTAAAATACATAGCATCAAGACCATTTGTAAAAACAGTAGGAAGCAATATTGATTCAGACTCAGAAGAAAATTTCTTTCAAACTATTTTTGAAAGAATTAAAGAATTTTTCTATTCATGATTTTAATTTTTAATTGAATATAGGTAGAAATACCATTAACAAATAATTAGGAGGAGATAAGCTTTATGTTGATTGATAATAATATAGAAGATGGAACATTAGCAGATGGAACAGCAACAATCAAAGTAATAGGTGTAGGTGGAGCAGGAAATAATGCTGTAAACAGAATGGTAGAGTCAGGAATTAAAAATGTTGAATTTATTGCAGTAAATACAGATAGACAAGCTTTATTACTTTCAAAAGCAGCATCAAAAATACAAATTGGTGAAAAAATTACTAGAGGTTTAGGAGCTGGAGCTAATCCAGATATTGGAGCTCAAGCAGCAGAAGAAAGCAAAACAGAAATTGCAGAAGCACTTAGAGGAGCAGATATGGTATTCGTAACAGCAGGTATGGGTGGTGGAACCGGAACAGGTGCAGCACCAATAGTAGCAGCTGCAGCAAAAGAAATGGGAATTTTAACAATTGGTGTAGTAACAAAACCATTTACATTTGAAGGAAAGAAAAGATTAGCACAAGCAGAAAGAGGAATTGAAAGCCTAAAAGGTAAAGTAGATACCTTAATTGTTATTCCAAACGATAAATTACTACAAGTAATAGATAGAAAAACATCAATAGTAGAAGCATTCAAAATGGCAGATGATGTTTTAAGACAAGGTGTTCAAGGTATATCAGATTTAATTGCAATACCAGGTTTAGTTAACTTAGACTTTGCAGATGTAAAAACCATAATGTTAAATACAGGAATGGCACACATGGGAATTGGTAGAGCTTCAGGCGAAAGCAGAGCAGAAGATGCAGCAAAACAAGCAACGCAAAGTCCATTACTTGAAACTTCTATTGAAGGAGCAAGAGGTGTTATCATCAACATTACAGGTGGTCGTAACTTAGGCTTACATGAAGTAAACACAGCAGCAGAAATAGTACAAAGAAGCGTAGACCCAGAAGCCAACATTATATTTGGTGCTGTTATAGATGAAAGCCTAGATGAAGACATAGTTATTACTGTTATTGCAACAGGTTTTGAAAAAGAGGAAGGGCCACTATCTGGAAACATTCCAGTAGGTGATATTATAGATAGAGCATGGGATAAAAAATTAAATTCTATTCCAGCATCAACAGATTCTTCAGGCTCTCAAGATAATTTAGAAATTCCAACTTTCTTAAGAAAAAGCAAAGGGTTAAATAAATAACAATACTTACTAACAAGCAAAAAAGCTAGCTTAAAAATAAGCTGGCTTTTTTGTGCACTAAAATAAAGCTTATATAAAAAAATATTTCTTGATATAAAAGGAAATAGAAAGAAATAAAAAGAAAAATATTATTTTTTAGAACTTTTGCTTAAAAATTGTAAATAACTTTTTATAATCAGCCCCATAAACTGACATACTTTTCAAAAAAAAGAGAGTATACTAAAAACACTAAAAAAATAACTGTAAAAGTAAAAAAATGTAAATATACAAAATGAGGAAAAAAATATGACTATTTATTTAGATGTTGTATTACTAGAAAATTTATGTATGAACTACATAATTCTATTTGCAACAGGATATATCATGAAAATAAAAATGAAACAATGGAAAATCATTCTTTCTAGCCTACTTGGCGGAATATATGCAGTAGTATCATACTTAGAAATTTTGCCATTGTATTCAAACTTTAGTATGAAAATATTACTTTCTATTTTAATGGTATACCTTGCCTTTGGCCCTAAAGGAATAAAAAAATTAGCCAAACAATTAATTATTTTTTATTTAACTTCCTTTGCATTTGGGGGATGCGCATTTGCACTTCTTTACTTTGTTAGACCTCAAGATATTTTAATGAAAAATGGAGTGTATATAGGAACATATCCTATAAAAATAGCACTACTTGGCGGAATTGTAGGATTTATTATAACATACATAGCATTTCACATTGTAAAAACAAAAATCAGAAAAAAGGATATGCTTTATAAACTTACAATCAAAATAGAAGGAAAAGAAATATTTGTAAAAGCTATGTTAGATACAGGAAATTTGTTAAAAGAACCAATTACAGGAATGCCTGTAATTGTAGTACAAAAAAATGAACTTTATTCTGCAATACCAGAAAAAGTATTAAACAATATAGAAGAATTAATAGGAGGTGAAAATAAAGAAATTATTGATCAAATAGAAGAAAAAGAATATTTAACAAAATTTAGATTAATACCTTTTTCTTCTATAGGTAAACAAAATGGTCTTATGCTAGGATTAAAAGCAGACGAAGTTTATATAGAAAAAGAAGATGAAAAAGAAGAAAGAAATGATGTTATTATAGGAATATTTCCACAAACACTTAGCAAAAATAATACATATACAGCTTTAATCGGCTTAGACTTGTTAGAAAGGAGAAAAACAGATGAATTTGTTACAAATATTAAAGGACAGTATTAACACATTATATGTAAGATATATAGGAAACGATGAAATAGAAGATTTTCCTATTTATTATATAGGAGGAAGCCAAACCTTGCCTCCACCATTAACAAATGAAGAAGAAGAGGAAGCCTTAGAAAAATTGGCAGAGGGAGACAAAAATATAAAACAAACATTAGTAGAAAGAAACTTAAGACTAGTAGTATACATAGCTAAAAAATTTGAAAATACAGGAGTAGGAATAGAAGATTTAATATCTATTGGAACTATTGGGCTTATGAAAGCAATTAACACTTTTAACACAGACAAGAAAATAAAACTTGCAACCTATGCATCCAGATGTATTGAAAACGAAATTTTAATGTTTTTAAGAAGAAGCAATAGGGTAAAAACAGAAATATCAATTGATGAACCATTAAACCAAGATGGAGATGGAAATGAACTCTTATTATCAGATATTTTAGGAACAGATGCAGATATAACATCTAGAAGAATAGAAGATGAGGTAGACAAAACTCTACTTAGAGCATCAATCGAAAAACTAAATAACAGAGAAAGAAATATTATGGAACTTCGTTTTGGATTTATTAGTGGAACAGAAAAAACACAAAAAGAAGTAGCAGATATGCTTGGAATATCGCAAAGCTACATATCACGTTTAGAAAAGAAAATAATTAACAAAATGAAAAAAGAAATTATGAGTAAAACAGGCTAAACATAGAAAGTTTTTTATTCTAGCCAAAATAAATACTAATTTGTTACTAGTCAATTGCTTAAATAGTACTAGTTTTCTTGTTTTTCAAATGCCTGTTGCAGATGAAATTTCAAAGAAGAGGGTTCAGAACAGGACCTTTCAAAACTGTGAAAAATAGTACTATTTAAGCTTTAATATAATTATAACTATTATATAGTAACATTAATTTTGCTATTTTGTATAAAAAAATCTTGGACTTTTACATAGAATAGACTTTAGATATTAATTAAAAAAATGTCGAATTAGGTCGTGCAATAATAGAATAGCAAAAACTTTTTTTGGAAATAATTAAATAAGGAAAAGAATTATTTTCAAAAGGAGTTTTTGTTTATGAATAAAGTTGAAATAGCAGGCGTTAATACATCTAAATTACCACTTCTTTCTCCAGAAGAAAAATTAACTCTAATGAAAAAAATAAAAGACGGAGATGAACAGGCAAGACAAGAATTCATTAATGGAAACTTAAGACTAGTATTAAGTATTATAAAACGTTTTAATAGTAAAGGGGAAAACCTAGACGACTTATTTCAAGTGGGTTGTGTTGGATTAATTAAAGCAATAGACAATTTTGACTTAAATCAAAATGTACAATTTTCTACGTATGCAGTACCAATGATTATAGGAGAAATTAGAAGATATTTAAGAGATAACAACACAATTCGCGTAAGCAGGTCAATTAGAGACCTAGCATATAAAGTTATAGGCTTGAAAGATAAAATTTATAAAGAACAACAAAGAGAGGCAACAATAGAAGAAATTGCAAATGAATTAAGTGTATCAAAAGAAGATATAATAATGAGTTTAGATGCAATTCAAGAGCCAATTTCTTTACAAGAACCTGCATACAGCGAAAATACTGAAAATATTTGTATTATGGACCAAGTAAGTGATAGAAAAAATACAGACGACCTATGGGCTCAAAATATAACAATCTCAGAAGCAATGAAGAGATTAAATGAAAAAGAAAAAATGATTATTAATAAACGATTTTTTGAAGGAAGAACTCAAATGGAAGTTGCAGAGGAGATTGGAATATCACAAGCACAGGTATCAAGACTGGAGAGAACAGCTATTGGACATATAAGAAGAATATATAAGTAAGTTCATATTATTAATAAAAGTTGCTTTAAATTTGAGCAACTTTTTTATGTACAAAAAGATGTTGCAAAAAATAAATGCTTATATTATAATGCAAATAGAAAGTTATATGGTAGCAAAGCTTTATAAAAAAATAGTAATTGGAGTGAAATATGGCTAGATTTAACAAAAGATTTGAAGTAAAAAGAGAAATGAGCGATGGTGGAAAAATACGACCAGATGATGATAAGAGTTTTGAGCAAACTGGGGGACGAAGTTCATTGGAACAACAAAGAGAAATTTATGAAGAAGCAAACAAAACTGGAGGATTTGATGATATAGACATAATTAGTGATATTAGTGAGGAAGATTTTGAGGAAGAGATATATGAACAACCAGTAGAAACGAAGATGCCTGATAAGGAAACAACACAACGAATGTTAAGAGAATATGCAAATATGGCTAGTAGTGGGGAGATATTTGGGAATAGCTATATAGGACGCAAAGCTAAAGAATTAGGTGTAGATAAGGAAGAATTAAGATTATATATAAGAGAGAAAGCTAAAGCACAAATACAGTCGCCAGAGAAAGTGTTACATTATCATAGAACTTCTTTAGAAAATGCTGACAAAATATTACAATCAGGTTACTTATTAAATAGAGCAAATAGAAGAAAAAATGGTGAAAATTTAACTCATCTTGCAGGTTCATCATCTGATAATGTTCAATTTACTGTTGATAAATATAATAACAATGGAATATTAATATCATCAGGTTTTGATTTGAATGCTACTAATATAGGTGCTGCATCAACAGATATAGTATTTGTTATGAGCCCTGACATATTAAAAGAAGATTCTTACGATTGTTTGGCTCCATATCCAACAGTAGAGAAGGCAAATATTCGCGAATGTTGTGCTACTATTCTAGCTAGAAATCCAGAAGTATTAGCAAAGTTACAAAATAGGCTATCAGAATTAAAATTAGATATACCAACAATGTTACAAGAAGAATTTAATAGAAACAGCATTTTACAAGATATACAAAAAGGAAAAATACAACAAGAAACAGACACTAAAATGGCAACAGCAAATGGTAAAAATATTTCGGAAACCGACAATAAAGCAACAAATTTTCAAGTAGGAACACATGACAATAATATATATCAATATACAGATGCTGTTCAAAGCATACAAAGCAAT
>CANQAI010000053.1 GCA_947589265.1 uncultured Clostridia bacterium
TTATCAAAGGGCATTAAAGAAGGCAAGAAATTTCAGACACTTCTAGGAGTTACAGGCTCTCGGAAAAACCTTCACAATGGCAAACATAATAGAGAAGGTTCAAAAACCAACACTTGTTTTAGCACACAATAAGACACTAGCTCGGACAACTTTATAGCGAGTTCAAGGAGTTCTTCCCAGACAACGCAGTTGAGTATTTTGTTAGCTATTATGACTATTACCAACCAGAAGCATATATACCACAATCAGACACTTACATAGAAAAAGATGCTTCTATTAATGACGAAATAGACAAACTTCGCCATTCTGCAACAGCAAGTCTTTTTGAAACAAGAGATGTAATTATAGTAGCATCTGTTTCTTGTATATATGGATTAGGTGACCCAATAGACTATGAAAATATGGCAGTCTCATTAAGACCAAATATGAAAATAGAAAGAAATAATATGCTAAAAAAGCTAATTAATATGCAATATACAAGAAGCGAGCTTGACTTTAAAAGAGGTACATTTAGGGCAAAGGGTGATATTGTAGAAATATATCCATCAGACGAAAGTGAAACAGCCATAAGAGTAGAATTTTGGGGAGATGAAGTAGAAAAAATTTCAGAAATTAACCCATTAACTGGAAAAGTAACCGGCTTAAGGCAACATGTAATGATATTCCCAAACTCACATTATGCTACAACAAAAGAAAAAATGGAAAGGGCAATAACTACTATTCAAGAAGAATTGGCAGATCGAATTAAATATTTTAAAGAAAATAACAAATTAATAGAAGCACAAAGAATAGAAGAAAGAACTAATTTTGATATTGAAATGATGCGAGAAACAGGATTTTGCCAAGGAATTGAAAACTACTCTAGGCATATAAGTGGAAGAGAGCCAGGAAGTAGCCCATATACATTATTTGATTACTTTCCAAAAGATTTCTTGCTATTAGTAGATGAATCACATGCAACAATTCCTCAAGTAAGAGCAATGTATAATGGAGATAGAGCAAGAAAAGAATCTTTAGTAAAATATGGATTTCGTTTGCCTTCTGCATTTGACAATAGACCTCTTAAATTCGAAGAATTTGAGAAGAGAATTAATCAATGTATTTTTGTAAGTGCTACGCCTGCAGAATATGAAAAAGAACACAGCAAAGAAAATGTAGTAGAGCAAATAATAAGGCCAACAGGTCTTTTAGACCCTAAAATAGAAGTAAAACCTGTTGAAAATCAAATAGATGACTTAATTGAACAAATTCATGAAAGAGTAGAAAAGAAAGAAAGAGTATTAGTAACTACCTTAACAAAAAAAATGGCAGAAGATTTAACAAGTTATTTAGCAGGAATAGATATTAAAGTAAAATATATGCATTCAGATATTAAAGCATTAGAAAGAATGGAAATTATTAGAGACTTACGTTTAGGAGAGTTTGACGTATTAGTAGGAATTAACTTATTAAGGGAAGGTTTAGACATTCCAGAAGTTTCACTTGTTGCAATACTTGATGCCGATAAAGAAGGATTTTTACGTTCTGAGCGTTCTTTAATACAAACAATAGGACGTGCAGCAAGAAATACAGAAGGAAAAGTAATAATGTATGCAGACGAATTAACAGAAAGTATGGAAAAAGCTATTTCTGAAACAAATCGTAGAAGAAAAATTCAAGAAGAATACAATGAAAAGCATGGCATTACGCCACAAACAATTCAAAAATCAATTAGAGATACAATTAAAGCCAGCTTCGTAGAAGATATTAAAGAACAATATAATATAAATAAAGAAACAGATATGAAAGATATTATAGAGAAATTAACAGATGAAATGTTAAAATATGCAACACAAATGGAATTTGAAAAAGCTGCTGAAATAAGAGATAAAATAAAAGAATTAGAAGGGGGAAACATTCAAAGTGGAGTATAGTATATCAATTTACTTTTTATATTTTATAATAATTGCTATTTGTGGATGGCTTATGGAAGTCACACTTCAATTATTTGAAAAACATAAATTTTCAGATAGAGGTTTTTTAATTGGACCATATTGTCCTATTTATGGAGTAGGAGGACTACTTATTACTATAAGTTTAAGTGAATTAAAAGAGCATCCAATTGCACTATTTTGTGTAGCAATAGTTATTTGTGCTATTCTAGAATATTTAACAAGTTATGTTATGGAAAAACTTTTTCATGCTAGATGGTGGGATTACAGTAATACTAAATATAATATTAATGGTAGAATTTGCCTAGAAACAATTATACCTTTTGGAATTTTAGGAGTAGTACTTATATATATAGTTAATCCATTTATATTTAGCAATTTAATGAAGGTTAATCCATCTATATTAAACATAATAGCAATAATTGTTGCTAGTGTATTTATTATAGATATTGGAATATCACTAAAAGTAGTCTTAAATGTTCGTTCTACTACAAAGAAATTTGATAAAGAAAATCCAAAAGATAATACAGAAGAAATATCTATAAAAGTAAAAGAATTTCTTAGAGGTAAATCTTTCTTAAATAGAAGATTAATTGATGCGTTTCCAAAACTAACAGCTATTCTTAAGGAACATGGCGAAAAAATAAAGCAAAAAACAGCTGAAGTAAAGGAAGAACTTACAAATAAAGCTATGGAAATGAAAGAAGATTTCAGTGAAAAAGCAAATGAAGTAAAAGCAGATTTAACAGAAAAAAGTGAAAAGGTAAAAAAGGACATTAAAGAAGGTATAGATAAAACTTCTAAAACTGTAAGAGTAAACATGAAAATTGCAAAAAGAAAAGTTATGCCTAAAAATAAGAGAAAAAAAGGTTGATAGTTAAGCAAATTCTTAGCTTAACTTCTTAATAGCCTCTCTTGCAAGTTCATCACAGCGATTATTTAGTTCGTTATCACTATGACCTTTAACTTTGTTAAAAGTAACATCATGAACTTTGGTTAAGTTAATCAATTCTTGCCAAAGTTCTTTATTTTTAACCTCTTCTTTATTAGAATTCTTCCAATTATTTTTAAGCCAACCATCAATCCAATGCTGTAAAAAAGCATTTACAACATAAGCACTATCACTATATAACTGTACTTTACATGGGCGTTTTAATAATTTTAAAGCTTCAATAACAGCACTTAATTCCATAACATTATTTGTAGTACTTTCTTTACCACCTGAAATTTCTTTTCTATTTTCTCCAAATATTAAAATAGCTCCATATCCACCAGGACCTGGATTACCACTACAAGCACCATCTGTATATATAGTAACCTCTTCCATTAATAAAATTCTCCTTTTGACATTGTAAAATATTTTCTTTTATGATATTATATCAATAAATAAACCTAAGTCAAGCTAAAAAATAAAAGAGGGGTGAAATCTTATGAGCAAAGTGCTTGGAATTATAGCAGAATACAATCCATTTCACAATGGCCATTTATATCATATATGTAAATCAGTAGAAGAATCAAATGCTGAATATGTTATTTGTGTTATTTCAGGCAATTTTGTACAAAGAGGCAACACTTCAATAATAGACAAATGGACTAAAGCAAAAATGGCTATTGCAAATGGAGCAGATTTAGTTCTAGAACTTCCCACTATTTATAGCACCTCAAGTGCTGAAAACTTTGCAGAAGGTGCAATAAAGCTTTTAGACTCATTAGGAGTAGTAGACACCATATCATTTGGAATGGAAGCTAACGATATAGCAACTTTAAATAATATTGCAAATGTACTATATCAAGAGCCAAAAGATTATATAACAATGTTAAATCATGAATTAAGTCGTGGAATTTCTTTTCCAAAAGCCAGAGAAAATGCCTTATTAATGTATTTAAACGACATAAAAAGATATGCAAATGTGTTAACTGGTGCAAATAATATTTTAGGAATAGAATACCTAAAAGCCTTAAAAAAATTAAAAAGTCCATTAACTCCTCTTGGAATAAAAAGGGAAAAGGTTTACTATAATGATGAAATTATAGTAGATGATTTTGCTAGTGCAACAGCAATTAGAAAATTTATAGTAAATCAAAAATTTGATGAAATAAGAAAAGTAATACCACGTTCATCTTATATATTACTAGGACAAGAACTACAAAAAGGGCACTATGTTTTAGATTTATCTAAATTCCAAAAAGAAATTTTATATATTTTAAGAAAAATGAGTCTGCAAGAAATACAAAATCTTCCAGATGTATCTGAAGGCCTAGAAAACGCAATAAAAAATGCAGCTAATTCTTGTAACAACATAATAGATTTAGTAAATATGATAAAATCAAAAAGATATACTCAAACAAGAATACAAAGAATATTAGTATATGCACTACTTGGCATTGATAAAAAAATGATGGAAACTTCTAAAAAAACAATACCTTATGCCAGAGTTTTAGGAGTAAGTGAAAAAGGAAAAAGATTAATTTCTGAAATTATAGGGAAAAATCCAAAAGTAAATTTAGTAACATCTGTAAAAGACTTTTTAAAAACTTCTAAGAATAAAAGTTTAAAAGAAATGCTAAACTTAGATATATATGCAACCAATGTATATACATTAGGCTATGAAGCCGACTCATGGTCAAACTTAGACTATACTAATAAAATTGTAACTATGAAAGATTTAATGAAATCACAAAAATAAGTATCTAACAGAAAATTAATAAAGGAGTAATATTATAAATGATTATTGGAATAACTGGCAGTTCTGGGGCAGGGAAAAGTACAATATGTGAAATATTACAAAGAAAGTATGAAGCCAATATTATTAGTGCAGACAAAATTGCTAAAGAATTATCTCAAAAAGGTACAAACTATTTAGCAGAAATTGTTAAAAATTTTGGCCAAGAAATTTTGTTAGAAAATGGTGAGTTAAACAGAAGAAAATTGGCAGACATTATATATTATAACGAAGAAAAAAGGCAAATTTTAAATAATTGCACTCTTAAATATATTTCTAAAGAAATAGAAAAACAAATTAAAGAACATACAAATAATTATAATGAAAAATTGAATAATGGCGAATATAGCAAAAATAGAGCTACTTTATTAATTGCAATAGATGCTCCATTATTATTTGAGGCAAATTTAGAAAATCTTTGTGATATTACAATTGCAGTTATATCCAAAAATAAAGATGCCCAAATAAATAGAATTATTAAACGCGATAATATAGATAGAAGTCATGCAATTGCTAGAATAAATGCACAAAAATCAAACGAATTTTATATGAATAAATGTAATTATACCATAATAAATGATAATCCTTTATTAAATTTAGAAAGTCAAATAAATAATATTTTTAAATAAGTAATGTAAATTAAATAATTAATATAAAAAAGCACTTACAACTTACGAAGTGCTTTTTTTATTCATCTTCAAATTCAAGATTTTCAAATAATTTATCATTAAAAAATTCTTCTATAGTTATATTCAAACCTCTACATATTCTTAAAATTGTTATTGTAGAAATATTAGTTTTTGGTCTTGACTTCCAGTTAGCAAGAGTGGATTGAGTAATACCACATATTGTGCATAATTTGTTTATTGTTATACATTTTTCAACGCATAAATTATTAATTCTTATTTCAATAGCTTCTTTTAAAAACATATTTATTCTCCATGACTTAATTTAATATAAGTATAACAAAATAAATTTTTAAAACTTAACTCTATAGAGTTGACAAATTAAAAAAACTGTTATATAGTAAATAAAAACTAATTGATTAATTAACTACTTGAATAAAAAATGCCAATACTACAAATTATAAATATATAAATGATTTAAAAAATTGCTAACTCTTTTTTATCACTTTCATCTAAATTATTTAAACTAAATTCTAATAAAGAAATTACTACCTTATTAAAAGATAAATTTTTTAAATTAGCTAAATTTTGTATATTATCTACCATATTTTCTGGTAATCTGAGAGTTTTACTAACTCCACTATGATTTTCAGGTATTTTTAACTTGTTCATTTTTTTTGACCTCCTTTTGCAAGATATTTTATATTAAAAAATAAAACAAATATGCACCCATTTATACTTGCAAAATAATTTCCATTATGGTAACATTAAAAATGTAAAAAGCAAAAGAAAAAGAAAGGAAATGGTTCATCATGAAAAAATTAAAAAACAAAGGATTATACTATAATTCTAAAAAAAGAAATTGTCCATTAAAAAATGAAAATACTTATAAAAAGTATACTAAAGGTATAACATTGATAGCTTTAGTAGTAACCATAGTAGTTTTGCTAATATTAGCAGGAATAACAATAACTATGGTACTAGGGGAAAATGGAATAATAGCACAAGCAAAGCTAGCAGCAGAAAAGACAAAAGAGGCAGAAGAAAAGCAACAAGAAGATTTAAATAGATTAGTAGGAGAGATAGGCAATTTAATAAACGAAGAAACAGGAATAGCAGTAACAAATGTAACTGTAACACCAACAAGTGCAGAAATAGAAGAAACGAAAACAACAACATTAACAGCAAAAATAGAACCAGAAGATGCAACAAATCAAAAATTAATATGGAAAGCAGAACCATCAGACATAGTTTCAATAAATGAGGAAGAAAATGGAACAACGGCAACAATAACAGGATTAAAAGGAGGAGAAGCAACAATAACAGTAACATCACAGTCGAATCCAAGCAACACAGCTCAATGCACAATAAAAGTAATGCCTGTAATATATGTAATGTTATATACAGATGGAACACTAACATTTGGAAGAGATAGTAATCCTATAGAAGGTAAAGAAGTATTAAAGAATTATGGAAATATAAAAGGTGGTGTATTTGAAAATGAAGCAAGTGATGCACCTTGGAAGGTTGATAATAGCTCTATACGAACTGTAGATTTTATAGATGAAGTTCATCCTACTAGTACACGTAGGTGGTTTTGGTTTTGTGGCGAAATAACAGAAATAAAAAATATACAAAATTTGGATACAAGTGAAGTAACTAATATGTCAAGTATGTTTAATCTATGTAGTAAACTAAAAAGCATAGATGTAAGTGGGTTTAACACAAGTAAGGTTACCGACATGAGTTTTATGTTTCAAAATTGTAGCAGTCGAGTTTGTCAAGACTGGTGTGTAAATTTTCATTTATTTTTCGAAGTAGTATAGCAAACATAATCTATACTACTTCTT
>CANQAI010000054.1 GCA_947589265.1 uncultured Clostridia bacterium
ATGGTAACACTCATTACACCGAAAATTTATATTTTGAATCAGCAGCAATTGTAATTTTCTTTATTAAGCTTGGAAGATACATTGATGGAATTAGTAAAGATAAAACAAAAGAAGCAATTCAAAATTTAGTAAAAATTACGCCAAATCATGCAACAGTTAAAATTGATGGAAAAGAAAAAAGAGTAACTCTTGATGAAATAAAAAAAGGAGATATTGTAATTAGTAAGCCAGGAGACAAGATTGCAGTTGATGGAGAAATTACATTAGGAAAAGCCCATTTAGATGAAAGCTTTATTACTGGTGAAAGCAAGCCAGCAAACAAAACAGTTGGAGAAAAAGTAATAGCAGGTTCTATAAATTATGATGGATATATAGAATACAAGGCAGAAAGAATAGGAAAAGAATCAACAATATCAGAAATTGTAAGGCTAGTTGTTGAAGCAACTAACACAAAAGCTCCTATTGCAAAAGTGGCAGATAAAGTAAGTGGATATTTTGTACCAGCTGTAATTTTAATTGCAGTAATTACTTTTATAGCATACTTATTTTTAGGCTATGAATTTAATACAGCACTTACTACATTTGTTACAGTTTTGGTAGTAGCATGTCCATGTAGCTTAGGACTAGCAACTCCACTTGCAATTGTAGTAAGTGAAGGATTGTGTGCACAAAATGGTATTTTAGTAAAGAAAAGCGAAATATTAGAAAATGCACAAAAAGTAAATACAATAGTATTTGATAAAACAGGAACATTAACTTATGGAACACTAAAAGTTTCAAAAATTATTAATTATAGCAAAATGAAAGATCAAGAATTAATGCGGAATCGTGGGAAGCCTAGAGGCTAAGTCTACGCACCCTATTGGAAAAGCATTTTTAGATTATTTAAAAGAAAATAAAATAAATACATTAAATGTAGAAAACTTTGAAGATATATCAGGTTTAGGAATTATTGGAAATATAGACAAAGACGAAATAATTGTAGGAAATGCAAAAATACTTTCTAAATATGAAATAAAAAATACACATTTAAAAGACGAAAAAAATCTTGCTGAAAACGGAAACAGTATTGTATATGTAGTAAAAAACAAAGAAATTATTGCTCTAATTGGTGTAAACGATGTTATTAGAGAGCATACAAAAGATATAATTAGTAGTTTAAAACTATTACGGAATAGAAACAATTATGCTTACAGGAGATAACAGCAAAACAGCAGAAAAAATAGCAAAAGAAATAGGAATAACAAAAGTAATTTCAAATGTACTTCCAAGTGAAAAAGAAAAACACATTAAACAATTAAAACAAGATGGTAAATATGTTATGATGTGTGGAGATGGAATAAATGATAGCCCAGCTCTTGCTAGCAGTGATATAGGAGTAAGTATGCATGGAGCAACAGACATTGCAATGGATTCATCTGATGTTATATTAACAAAAAATGATTTAGGCAACATTTTAAAACTAATTTATATTAGTCAAAAAACAATTGAAAATATTAAAGCAAATTTATTCTGGGCATTTTTTTATAATACATTAATGATACCAGTTGCAATGGGGTTACTAAAACCACTTGGAATGACCATAAATCCAATGATAGCAAGTATGGCTATGGTGCTAAGTAGCCTTACAGTAATTTTAAATGCTTTAAGGCTAAGAAGAATAAGATTATAATTTCTTGTTATAGATTAACAGTTATTTTTGTGTTACATTTAAAACACGAAAATAAGAACAGTAAAAGAAAACCTTATATAAAGCATGGAAGGAATGAAATTAAAAATGCAAACAGTATATTTTGATAACAGTGCAACTACTAAAATAGATGAAGAAGTAGTCAAAACAATGCTTCCATACTTATCAGAAAATTATGGAAATGCGTCATCTATATATAAAATAGGTAGAGAAAGTAGAAAAGCAGTAGAAGAAGCAAGAGAAAAAGTAGCCCAAATACTTGGATGCGAACCTATCGAAATTTATTTTACAGCCGGAGGAAGTGAAAGCGACAACACTGCAATTAAAGGAATTGCACATAGTTATAGGCAAAAAGAAAACCATATTATTACATCAAAAATAGAACATCCAGCAGTTTTAGAAACTTGCAAACAGCTAGAAAATGAAGGATTTGAAATTAGCTACATTAGTGTAGATGAAAATGGCATTATTAATTTAGAAGAACTAAAAAATGCCATTAAGCCAACAACAACTTTAATTAGCATAATGTTTGCGAACAACGAAATAGGAACTCTTCAGCCAATTAAAGAAATTGGCGAAATTGCAAGAAAACATCAGCTTATATTCCACACAGATGCAGTTCAAGCAGTTGGAAATGTTAATATAAATGTAAAAGAGCTAGGAATAGATAGCCTTTCACTATCTGCACATAAATTTTATGGGCCAAAAGGTGTAGGGGCTTTATATGTTAGAAAAGGTGTAAAATTTAATAAATTAATCGATGGTGGACACCAAGAAATGAATAAAAGAGCAGGAACAGAAAATGTAGCAGGTATTGTAGGCTTAGGAAAAGCTATAGAACTTGCTTATGAAAATTTAGAAGAACATAACAAAAGAATAAAAGAATTAAGGGACTATTATGTAGAGAACATAAAAGAAAAAATACCATATATAAAAATAAATGGAGATATGGAAAAGCGACTTCCAGGTAATAGTAATATTTCTTTTAAATTTATAGAAGGAGATAGTTTACTTCTAAATTTGGATTTAAAGGAAATTTGTGCATCAAGTGGAAGCGCTTGCACTTCAGGTTCACTTAATCCGTCACATGTGTTACTGGCAATAGGCTTGTCAAATGAAATGGCACGTAGCTCTTTAAGAATTTCAATTGGAAAATATAATACAAAAGAAGAAGTAGACTATCTAATAGAAAGCTTAGTAGAAATTGTAAACAGACTTAGAAAAATGTCACCACTTAAGTTATTATAATCAATAAATAAGATGGTTCTTATTCCAGAACATTTTCTTTAATTAGCAATAAAAAAATCCCTAGCTAGGGGATTTTTTATTGTGAAACAGCAATGACTCCTGGGCACCCACCCACAATCCTTGAATGTGATGGTGGGTAGGGTTCTTATAAATATTTCTTTAAAGTTTCCACACTATCTTCTTGCATAACAACAAAATCATTTAAAATATTTTTAACATCAGAATCAATATCTGAATTTTCATTTTGGTTTATTAAACGTCTTCCTTCTATAATTCCCATGTTTGTACCTTGCATTAATAATTCAGAAAGCTTTGAAGTAGTATCATCTGTCATAGTTTTCATTTGAATGCCATACCAAGTCATAGCTTTGTTCATAGCGCTTGTTTCATGAGGTTCTTTATCAGAATAATGTGAATATAAATTATTTACTCTTCTTGAAATATCCTTGTACTTATTATACTCAGTATCTAGTACATTCTTAAAATTAGCATCTTCTACTTTTTCTGAAACATAAGTAATTGCATCCATTCCCATAGTTGCCCCTTTGTTAACTTCATCTAAAATATTTAAATTTTGATTTTCCATAAAAACTCCAATCTTGGCTTAAAAAGCCATTATAATTTTAAGTTTAGTATGTACAAAAATTTAAAAATAATACGTATATTTAAATTTAAAATTAATACAATTAAATATAAATAATAAGAAAGGGGGAAAAAGAATACCTAAAAACAATAATTTTATTGTTTTTTAGAAAATTCATATAAAAATGAGCAAAGTAAAAATTTATTTTAAATCAATTATAATACCCGTTATTGTTGGAGGAATTGTAGGACTTATTATATCAAAATCCATTGACTATAATTTACTTCAAAAGCCACCATTTGCACCACCAGCAATACTATTTCCAATTATATGGACCATTTTATATATTTTAATGGGAATATCTTATGGAATGCTAAAAAGCAAAGGATTAATAGACGAAGAAATAAATAGAATTTACTATTTACAACTTGCAATAAATGCCCTATGGCCAATATTCTTCTTTGTATTTAAGTGGAGACTATTTTCATTTGTATGGATAATATTATTAACAATTGCAGTTCTACTTATGGTTATTAAATTTTACAAGAAATATAACTTAGCAGGATTACTTCAAATTCCATATTTACTATGGAGCATATTCGCAACTTATTTAAACTTAGGAGTTTATATTTTAAATAATTAAACAACTATTCACTTTGAAAATACAGACATTACATAAGCTTGTCGAATTTTGTCTATCGAAATTTCTTGTATTTTATATAAAATTGTGGTAAAACTAAATTTATAAATAAGGAAATATTTACTTTATTTATAGTAAGGAGAAATTACCATGAAATTAAGCAAGGAATTAGAAGAAAAAGTAAAAAAAGCAATTGAAGAATTTGAAAGAGATGAGAAGGAGAACAAAGTAAAATTCTATCCTGAAGAAGAAGCAATGAAAATGATGTTTGGAGACATTGATAACTATTTTGCAAAGAAAATATAAATTATATTATTCTGATAAATTTTATTGGAAAGCCAATCAAATTTGCAATTATATTTTATATAAACTACAAAATCCCATTGCTTCTTATAATTTTAAAATCAAATTACAGCAAACCATTTCTATTCTATATTATTTTCCACAGTCAGGGCCAAAATTTTTAAATTTCTCGCATTTCTTTGGCAAGTTTATTAATAGCCTTAGTTTCAATTCTAGAAACATAAGAACGTGAAATTCCCATATTACTTGCAATTTCATTTTGAGTTTGAGGTTTATTACCATTAAGACCAAATCTAAGTTCTAAAATAGTTTTTTCTCTTGTTTTTAAAACATCTTTCATTTTCTCATACAATTGCTTTACCTTAAGTTTCAAGTCAACTTCATCTTCTATATTTTTATCACTATTTTCCAAAACTTCTTGCAGAGTAACAGTATTATCATCTTTATCTTTTCCAATAGGGTCTTCCAAATACACTTCTGCACCCAACTTTTTAGTGCTTCTTAAATACATTAAAATTTCATTATCGATACAGCGAGAAACATAAGTAGCTAAACGTACACCCTTAGAATTATCAAAACTATTTATCCCTTTAATCAGACCAATTGTACCAATAGAAATCAAATCATCTTGATCTACTTTAGAAGTAGCATACTTTTTGCAAACATGTGCAACTAATCTCAAATTACGTTCTATTAAAATATTTCTAGCATCTTCATCTCCATTTTTTAAAAGCTCTAAATACTTCTTTTCTTCTTCGCTATCTAATGGTTCTGGAAATAATGAGTTATTAGAAATATATCCAACTAAAAATATGCTAGAACTTAAAAATGTTAAAAAACCTGAAAGAGAAAGAGCAAACATACAATAAATACCTCCGAAAATTATATATTAAAATTATATGCTTTTAAAAAAATTAAGTGCCTGACCGGTTAAAATAAGTGCTTGAACAATTTTAATTTAGAAATTATATAAAAATCTTGTAATCATATCATAATTTTGATATAATTCGTACATAATAAACTAGGAGGTGCTCAATATGCCATTAATTAGACCTTGTGCAGACCTAAGAAACAATTACAATGAAATTTCAAAAATTTGCCATGAAACTAAAGAACCAATGTATATTACTAGAAACGGAGTCAATGACTTAGTTGTTTTAAGTGACGAAACTTATGAAAAGCTAATAGAAGAATTCAACGAAACCGAGGAAGAAAGAATAGACAGACTTATATCTAAACATTTTGACAAACATTATGCTAATTTTGAAGAATTTCAAAAAGATATTCTAAATAAGATAAATGAAGCTATTAAAGAGATTGAAAATGGAGATGGAATTCCAATGGAAAATGTAGTAGCAGAAATGGAGGAAAAATATAAGCTTGAATAGAAAATAATATACGAAGTAAATGAAAAATTTCGGTGAAGTCTTTATTTTACATATATTTCATAGTTATCAAAATTATTTAAACAAGCTATAATTAGCCAAAAATTAAATTATATTCAATTTTTAATTAAATTTAATTATTTCATATAAATTCTTATATAAAATTTCCAAATAAAACTTGATTAATGAATATACAGTTTGATAATATAGTAGTAGAAAGAAGATGAAACTACTATGAATTTAGAAAAATGCAACATTTGTCCACACAATTGCAATGCAAATAGAGCAGCTGGCAATAAACGGTTTATGTGGTTGTAATGACAAAATAAAAATAGCTCTAGCATCAATACATTATTACGAAGAACCATGTATAAGTGGAAAAAATGGCTCTGGGACTGTATTTTTTAGTAATTGCAACTTAAAATGCATATATTGTCAAAACTACGAAATAAGTAGTTTAGGAAAAGGAAAAGAAATTACAGTGGAGCATTTAGCACAAATATTTTTAAAGCAACAAGAAAAGAAAGTAAACAATATTAATTTAGTAACTCCAACAATGTATGCAAAGCAAATATTAGAAGCTTTAAAAATAGCAAAAGCAAATGGATTAAACATTCCAGTAATATATAATACCAATGGCTATGAAAATATAGAAACATTAAAAGAACTAGAAGGCTACATTGACATTTATTTGCCAGATTTAAAATATTATTCGAATGCACTTTCTAAAAAGTATTCTAATGTAAATAACTATTTTGAAATAGCAACAAAAGCAATTAAAGAAATGATAAACCAAGTAGGAAAACCAACGTTTAATGAAGAAGGAATTATACAAAAAGGAGTTATTATTAGACATTTAGTTTTACCAAATCATATTCAAAATAGCAAACATATTTTAAAGTGGATAAAAGAAAACATTAATGAAGAAATATATGTTAGTGTAATGGCACAATATTTCCCTACATATAAAGCAAAAGAAGATGAAACTATAAACCGTAAATTAAATAAAAAAGAATACAAAGAAATAGAAGAATACTTATATACATTAAACTTAAAAAATGGCTATATTCAAGAACTTGGAGAGCATGAAGAAGAATTTGTACCAAAATTTGATTTAAGTGAATAAAACCCTTGCTTTATTTTATAGTTTTTGATATATTATTGGAAGAAAAATATGTAAAAATGACCAGCTATAAAAAGTCAATAGAAAATTGAAAAAATCTTAAAAAAGTTTTTTAGTAGAAAATAAGCACA
>CANQAI010000055.1 GCA_947589265.1 uncultured Clostridia bacterium
TTAACATTATATATTAAGTTTTTATATGTGTCTATTTTTTTACATATTTTGTTGCATTAATTTTTTGAACTCATAAATTACGTTACTATATAAGAATTATAACTATATTAAAGCTTAAATAGTACTATTTAAGCAATTAGTTATAAAAATATTAACTATTGGCTATTAGCTAGTAAAGTAAAACATTTACAAAAAAAGATGTAACTGCTTTCTTTAAAACAGTTACATCTAAACTAATTATTTAGCATAATCTATGACTCTTGTTTCTCTGACTACATTAACTTTAATTTGTCCAGGATATTCCATTTCTTCTTCAACCTTTTTGGCAATATCTCTAGCCATTAAAGTCATTTGGTCATCATTAATTTGTTCTGGTTTAACAATAATTCTAATTTCTCTACCAGCTTGTATAGCAAAAGATTTATCTACTCCTTCAAAAGAATCTGCTATACTTTCTAATTGTTCTAGTCTTTTAATGTATGCTTCTAAAGTTTCTCTTCTTGCACCAGGTCTTGAGGCAGATATTGCATCTGCTGCTTGTACAAGAACTGCTTCAATAGTTTTTGGTTCTACATCTCCATGATGTGCTTCAACTGCATTTATTACATTTTCGTTTTCTTTGTATTTCTTCAAAATATCTACTCCAAGTTGTACATGAGTACCTTCCATATCATGGTCTAATGCCTTGCCAATATCATGTAGTAAACCTGCACGTCTTGCAAGTTTTGGATCTAGTCCCAATTCTTCTGCCATAATTCTAGCTAAATTAGATACTTCTATTGAATGGTTTAAAACATTTTGTCCATAGCTTGTTCTGTATTTAAGCTTACCTATTAATTTAACTAAATCTGGATGTAATCCAATAACACCAGTTTCTAGTACTGCTCTTTCTCCTTCTTCTTTAATAGTTTGCTCTAATTCTTCTTTTGCCTTTTCAACCATTTCTTCGATTTTTGCTGGATGTATTCTTCCATCATCGATTAATTTTTCAAGAGCAATTCTTGCCACTTCTCTTCTTAATGGGTCAAATCCTGAAATAACAACAGCTTCTGGTGTATCATCTATGATTAAATCGATACCTGTTAAGGTTTCTAATGTTTTAATGTTTCTACCCTCTCTACCAATAATTCTACCTTTCATATCATCATTTGGAAGAGCAACTATTGACACTGTTGTTTCAGAAGTGTGGTCTGCTGCACATTTTTGAACAGCATATCCAATAAGTTCTTTTGCCTTTTTTTCTGCTTCTTCTTTTAAATTTGATTCCATTTCTCTTATTAATGTTGCTTTCTCTGATGTTAATTGTTTTTCAAGTTCTGAAAGCAAAATATGTTTCGCTTCCTCTTTTGATAATCCAGAAATTTTTTGTAATTCTTCAATTTGTTTGTTTAGAACTTCTTCTATTTTTTGCTTTTTTTCATCTAATTCATGATATTTAACTTCTAGATTTTTTTCCTTTTCTTCTACCATGTCTTGCTTTTTTTCTAAGTTTTCTTCTTTCTGAATTAATCTTCTTTCTTGATTTTGAACTTCGCCTCTTCTTTCTCTAATCTCTTGGTCTAAATCTTTTCTGGCATTCATAATTTCTTCTTTAGCTTTAAATATTTCCTCTTTTTTCTTATTTTCTGCTTCTATGTTTGCCATTTCAATTATTTTCTTTGCTTCAGATTCTGCACTTTCCATTTTAGACTCAGCAATTTTTTTTCTAGCATATATTCCTACGAAAGTAAAAATTACTGCTGAAATTAGAAAAACGGCGATATTGACTATGATATCCATAATCTTTTACACCTCTTTCTTATTTAATTTTCAATGTACGAAATATATATATCTAAATTTTATTAAATTTATATTAGAATATATTTACTTACTCTATTATTTTATATTGATTATTGTAAACTGTCAAGAGTTTTTTTATATAAAAATAAGAAAAACTCTTCTATTTTCATAAAAGAGTTTTTTAATATTTTTATGCTCTTGGATGAGCTTTTTGGTATACATCTTTTAGTCCAGAATCTTGGAATTGCATATATACTTGTGTTGATGAGATATCTGAGTGTCCAAGCATTGTTTGTATTGCTTTTAAATCTGCACCATTTTGTAATAAATGTGTTGCAAATGAATGTCTTAATACATGTGGTGTAATATCTTTTGTGATATGTGCTTGTTCTTTATAATATTTTACTATCTTCCAAAATCCTTGTCTTGTTAATCTTTTTCCATTTACATTAACAAATAAAGCTTTTTCTTTATCATTTTTTATAAGTATATTTCTTGCCTCGTCTATATATTCTTTTAAAGCTTTTAAAGATAATGAACCAAGTGGAATAGTTCTTTGTTTAGAGCCTTGCTTGCAAATAACAAATCCTTCTTCTAGATTAACATCTTCTAAGTTTAAAGAAATTATTTCTGTAACTCTCATTCCAGTTGCATAAGCAAATTCTAACATTGCTTTATCTCTTGTTCCCTTTAGGTCAACATCTTTTGGTTGGTCTAATAATAATTCTACTTCTTGTGAAGTAAGAACACTAGGAACTCTTTTTTCTACTTTAGGTGATTGAATATTATCTGTTGGGTCATTTTTTACTTTTTTAACTCTAATTAAAAATTGATAAAAAGATCTTAATGATGCTAAGTTTCTAGATATTGTAGATGTTTTTTTGCCTACTTCTTGTAGGTATTTTAGATAGGCTTTAGTATCATCTTGCGTAAATTTTAAGAAGTTTATTCTATTTTCTTCAACATATGTTTCAAATTGTTCTATATCTCTTCTATATGATTGTAAAGTGTTATCTGATAATTTTTTCTCATTTTCAAGAAATTCTAAAAAAGCTTTAATTTGTTTTTCCATTTTAAGTTCCCCTATCTTTTATATATTTTTTGCAATGCTTAAGATAAAGCATTAATCAATTTACGTAAACTATATATGTTATATCAAAATTATTTTAAATTGTAAATAGATTTTTCCTAAAAAAAATAATTTTTTTAATTTATAATATAGTTAATTATAAATTCTAGAATAATAGCAACAATGTGACTCTGACTTTTTTAATGCTAAAAATGGTTTTTATTATAAATATTGCACACATAATAATAGTAAATTTGTAGATATATATGTTTCTATTAATGAAGATAGTAATAAAAATGCTAACATAAGTAAAGAAAATGCTGTGTGTCTAAAGACTTCTATTTTTATATTCTCTTTTCGCTTATCTTTCATTATAGATTTATATAGCTTTATTCCGACTTACAGCTAATGCAAGCATACAAGGTATAAAAATTAAGTTTTGAAGCAATATACTAACTGTAAAGAATAAAACACCTTTTCCTGTTCCCAAAACTGCTATACTACTTGATATTGTATATCCAAGGCAGAAACCTCTAAAAGCCACTATTCCAAAAACAATTGGAATTCCTATTACAGTAGAACCTATAAACCACATCAAAAATGTAAGTATTAAATTGTTTGCTACAGATTTTTTGAAAAGTTCAACATTATTTATTTTATAGCCTTGCTTTAGTGAAGTTATAAAATTATTTATATATGATTTTAGTTCTTCTGCTTGTGCATCATTCATATTGTTAACAAAGAATACCCCTAAAATAATGCCTATTAATAAAATTAGTGAAACTATAATATATGATTTTAGGTTATCTTTTATATGATTTATTATTAATTCTGTGATTTTTGAAGTTTTCTTAAGTTTTTGTCTCATTTTATTCCCCCTTAGTATAATTACTAAAAAGTTTATACATAATATCTATGCAATAAAATGAGATTTAGAACTTTAGCCAACTGTTAATTTACCATATACTCCTCCACCACCGGATTGAATAGAAACATTGCCCATTCTTGCTGCAACAATTGTTTTTGCTACTTTTTTTCCTACAACTGCTTCTAGGTCATCTTCTGTAAGTTTATGTAATATGTTCATTTCTGTTTCAAATGTAGATAGTAGTTTATCTATTGTTTTTGCCCCTAAACCTGGTACAAATGTTAAAGGTATTTGGTAAACATATTGTGGCCTGTTTTTAGGGCTTTTGCTTTCACTCTTATCTCTAATAGTAACTATTCTATCTAAAACTCCCATTGTTATATTTTTTCCATGGCAAGTTGGACATTCTGTAATAGGAGGAGTTCCTTCTATTGGCTTATCACAGTCTTCACAATAAGTCCTGTGATATTTTCCAAGTTTTGGGTCTAGTCCATAATTTGTTACTATTTTTCTTCCTTCTTCTCCTTTTAAAGCTTTTAGTAATTCTTTAAAAGAAATATCTTCTACTAAAATTTTATTATATTCTCTAGCTATTTTAGGAAGAGAGTGAGCATCTGAATTGGTTACAAATGTTCTTGTTTCAAGTTCAGATATTTGGTCTGCCAAATATGTATCTGCACTTAAACCAAGTTCTATAGCAAATATTTTGCTAAACTTTTCTTTGAAAATCTTTTCTAAACGGCTTGTACAATTTCCATAAAAACTTTTGTGTGGAGTAAAAGCATGCGCTGGTATTAAAATTCCATTAAATTTTTCTACAATGTCTATTAATTCATAAGCAGAAATACATGCTCTTTGTGAGCTTAATGTAATATTACGAATGTATTTAGTCATTTCTTTTGAAAATGCTTTTATATCTGCTAATCTTGGAAAATAGCATAAGTTATGTGCGCTACCTGTTTTTCCTTCGTCATTTATTTCAGAAGTTTCTATTTCACTACCTAAAATGATGCATACTTTATCTTTATAAATTATTCCACCATCTTTTATTTCATATGCATCACCCGTTTTTAAAAAGTTTTCTATGTCTTCTATTACATAAGGTGAAGCACAGTCTATTATTCCTACTATTTGTATTCCTTTTCTATCTGAACATTCTTTAGCAATATTAGCAAAATTTAAGCTTTTAGCTGCTGTTATTTTTATAGGCTTACCATTTTCACTTCTTCCAATATGCACATGCAAATCTGCAAACATTTCCTTCATTTTAGTTTATTTCCTTATATAAATAATATTTAGGTTTTTAATAAGGCTTTACCCATAAACCTTTTATAAATTTGCACTGAAAAAAGACTGGAGAACACCAATCTTTTTTATATATATTTTATCTTTTGTGTTTCTATCTTTCTTCTCTATCATTTTCGTAAGTTTTTGGCTCGGTTACTTCTGGCTCAACTTCAGGTTGTCCACTTGCATAATTTTCAATATCTGCAGTTTGCTTATCATCACCAATCATTTGTCTCATCATATCTTTCTTTAATTCATCTAGTGAAAAAGGGCTACCAGGTTCTTTTACTTGAGAAGGCTCATTTTGTTTAGCCTTATAATCTTCAATTGCTTTAGATACTTTAGCATCCATTGCTACACAAGTTGTTATACAATCTACATCTGTATAAGGACAGCCATTCATTGTTTCTGATATATATCTCATAAGTGTTTTACTCATACTAATACCTCCTCCATTTGACTAACAAATTTTGTAAAGTCATTTAAATATATATTGTGCTTATCTTTTAAATTTCTGTATTCTAATAATACTATAGCTTCATCTGGCTTGAAAGCAATTCTTTCTGGTCTATCTAATAACATTGCTCCGAAGTTATCTACTAGCTCTAAAACATCACTTTCTTTTTCTCTAGGAGTGCTTCCACTATATCTATTAACTTCTTCACAAATTTTACAAAATCTATCTGAAAATCCAAGTTCTTTTAAGTAAGTTGCTCCATCTTTTGCATAAGATTTAATTTTATTTATATCTTGTGGATTATTTACTTTTTTGCAATTACATAGCAAGCAAGCTGTAATTACTTCATTTTCATCTAGACCTAAGTCAGTATTATCTAAAAATAGCTTTGCTAAGTAAGTTTTGAAAATAACAGATTTGTCGAAAAATATTCCAGTTTTTTTCTTTAAATAATGCATAATTTCCATTTTTCGAACCCAATCTTTTTCAGATAAAATGTAATCTGCAAAAGTTTCCATAGTTACTCTCCCCTTCTTTTATGGATTTTCTTATGTGTTCTTATTTGCTTTAATTATATTCTAATTGTTACATCAATTCAACATTGTTACAGAAATGTTATGTAATTGTAATAATATTGTAATAATATTTATTTGTAATATTATTACATATTTTTTAATTTTGTATTAACTTAACAATTTAAAATTAACATGTCCCTAAATACTTAAAAATAAGTATAGGGACATGACATCTCAAATATTTAATTTAAAATACTATAATAAAATTTTTTTATTCATTCTTAAGTGTAACTTTGTCTGTTCCACATCCATCAAACATCAAATCAGTATTTGCATTTTCTATATTCCAGCCCGGACCGACATATATATTGCGTAAGTTGCTAGAACGTATAAACATTTTTTCTGCGTTAGTTAAACTTGTTGTAACGAAAGAACTTAAATCAAGTTCAGTTACGCCATAACATTCTTGAAACATCCATTTCATGTTTGTTACTGAGTGTGTATCAAATGAATGCACATCAATACTAGTCAATAGATGACAACCTCCAAACATATTTTCCATAGCCGTTACTGCTCCTGTGTTAAAAGATGTCACATTTAGATTATTTAGTTTATGGCATCTAAAAAACATATAGCTCATATCTGTTACTTTTTCTGTATTAAAATTGCGCAAATCTAACTCTTCAAGATTTTCACACTCAAAAAACATCCATTCCATATTTGTTATCTTTTCTGTATTAAAATTACGTAAATCTAACTGTTTAAGATTTTTACACCCATAAAACATGGTAAACATGTTCGTTACTGAACGAGTGTCAAAATTACGCAAATCTAACTCTTCAAGATTTTCACACCCACGAAACATCTGTTGCATATTTGTTACTTTTTCTGTATTAAAATTACGCAAATCTAATTGGCTCAGACCTGCTAGATCATGTATAATATGGTGTGTGAAATATAAAAAAAGCACACCATATTTTTTGTGGTGCTAAAGGAGGTAAAAAA
>CANQAI010000056.1 GCA_947589265.1 uncultured Clostridia bacterium
TATTATTTTATCATTTTTTTGTCCAAAACTAAAATACATATCTTTAAAAACTAGAATTTAAAAATAAAATTAAGGTTACATAAAAAATTACCACAAAAGTATAGCAATTTATATAAATTTATGGTATACTCTTATAGATGCTTATGAAATGGAGAAAAAAATGAAAACATTAGATGCGATAATAGCTGATAAAATATTAGATTTAGTACAATATGTATTGTTAAGGTTTATAAAACCAGATATAACAGTAGATAAAGTAACCAATTTAGACGAAAAAAGATTCGAAGAACTAATATTAAAGTTTGGAATAGAAGGAATTATATTAGATGTTGACGAAACATTAAGAAAGCAAATGAGAAATATTCCAAAGTGCAACCAAGACTGGATTGAAAGCTTGAAAGGTAAGCTTAAAATTATAATTTTAAGTAATGGAAAAGACCCAAAAATTGAACAATATTTTCAAAAAAAAGGAATAGACTATATAGGATTTGCCTATAAGCCATTAAAAAGAAACTTCTTAAAAGCTTGTGCGAAAATGAATTTAACACCAGACAAAGTTCTAGTAATTGGAAATAGCTTATTTAATGACATATATGGTGGACAGAAAAATAATATGAGAACAGCGTTAGTAAAAAGCGTAGAAGATAGTGAAAGATAATAATTTAAATATAAAAAAGAAAGGAGCAAATGATATATTTAAATTTACTAAATATATCATACAAGAAAAAATGAAAAAACAAGAAAATCTAAAAGACGAAACAGAATTAAACGAACAAGAAAATTTAGAGGATGCAACACAAGAAACTAATTCAAAAAAGAAAGTGCACTTAAAAGGAGAAAAAGAAGAAATAATAAAAAAAGGAGAAAAAACACTATCAGAATTTAAAAAATTCATAGCAAAAGGAAATGCAATGGACTTAGCTGTTGGTGTTATCATAGGTTCTGCATTTGGAAAAATAGTATCATCAATAGTAGATGATATACTAATGCCATTAATAGGAGTAATAATAGGAGGCATAGACTTCTCAAATTTAAGCATAAAAATAGGTGAAGCAACTGTAACATACGGAAATTTTATACAAAATGTCATAGACTTTCTAATCATAGCAGTCTGCATTTTCTTTATAGTAAAAATAATGAAAAAATTTACTAAAAAAGAAGAAGAACCAGCTCCAGAACCTACAAAAGAACCAAATACAGTATTATTAGAAGAAATAAGAGATTTATTAAAAGAAAAACAAGAAATAAAATAGTAATACAAACACAAAGCAAACTATACAGGCACAAATCAAACTATGCAAGAACAGCACAAAATTTATATAATTTTTTATAAAATCATAAAATAAAAATACCAAATGATAATAAAGCAAGGAGAAAAAATGCCAGAAGAAAAACTAAATAAGTTATATCTTGAATGCATACAAGAACTTGAAAATATTGGAATAAATATACAAAATGAAAAAATAATAGGATATATAGATATTAAAATTTCAAAAAGAAACAACAAAAGATATGGTTGTTGTAAACAAGAAAATCCAGATAAAAAGTACAAAGTAATACAAAAAATAGGACCTCACAAAACTATAAAATATGAAAAATTTAATACACATCACATTGAAATTAGTAAATGGGTAATGCAGTTAAACGATAATATTATAAAAAATACCATAATACATGAACTTATACATTGCATTCCATTTTGCAACAACCACGGAAATGAATTCAAAAAATATGCTAAGTATATAAACCAAAAACTAGGATATAACATTACTACAAAGGGTAACAAAGAAGCAGATTATCTATTAAGCAACCTTGAATACAAAGAAGAAAATAATTATAAATATAAAATAATATGCCAAGATTGTGGACAAATAATTTACAGAAAACGATTTAATCAAAACTTAATAAAAAGATATAGATGTGGGAAATGTGGTGGGAAATTAAAACTTTTATGCTAAATGCCATAAAAACTATAAATACAATAAATGCAATAAAAACTATAAATACCATAAAACCATAAATATCACAAAAACTATAAAAGCCATAAGAGCCATCAATGCCAAATATAATCGCAAAGTCAAAAAAGCCACAAAAAATCACAAAAGTCGAAAAAAAATCACAAAAATTGAAAAAGTCGAACGCCGTAGAAAAAGACAGAAAAATGTAGAAAAAAGTAAAAAACGGCAGAAAAAAATCGAACAGTTATAAAAAATTCAACAAAAGTTCAATAAAAACAAACAAAAACATAACAAACTATTGATTTTTAAAACAAAATTATATATTATCTAATGCATAGAAGATCTCTAATGGTAAATTTTCTATGCATTAATTTTTGATAATTCATATAATGAATATTTATATCAAAAACATTTAAAATCAAATTATTTTATTATCTAAAAAAATCACAAAAAAGGAGCACAAAAATGTTATCAACTGTAAAAACTATGGCCTTGCATGGACTAGAAGGCTTTTTAATTGACGTCCAAGTAGATGTATCTGCAGGAATGCCATCATGGGATATTGTAGGACTGCCAGACACCAGCGTAAAAGAAGCAAAAGAAAGAATAAGAACTGCAATAAAAAACTCTGGTTATGAACTATTTAGTAGAAAAATAGTAATAAATTTAGCCCCAGCTAGCATAAAAAAAGAGGGCTCAATTTATGACCTACCAATGGCTGTAGGAATTTTAAAAAGCATAGATGTCATATATACAAAAGAGCCAGAAAACATCCTAATGATAGGTGAACTTTCCTTAAATGGAGACTTAAACCCAATAAATGGAGCATTACCAATTTGTATAGAAGCAAAAAAAATGGGAATTAAAAAAATAATAATGCCAAAGCAAAATGTAAAAGAAGCATCAATAATAAGTGGAATTGAAATCTTAGGAGCATATGATCTAAGTGAAGTAGTTCATTACCTTAATAATAACATAACAATATCATCAAGCCACATTACGTGGGAAGAGTGCCTAGAAAAAGGGAAAAAATATCCATTAGATTTTTCAGAAGTAAAAGGACAAGAAAATGTAAAAAGAGCAGTAGAAGTCGCAGCAGCAGGAGGACATAACTGTCTATTAATAGGAAGCCCTCGGCTCAGGAAAAACTATGATAGCAAAAAGAATTCCATCAATCTTGCCAGACCTAAGTTTTGAAGAGGCATTAGAAATCACAAAAATTCATAGTATAGCAGGAACGCTAAAACAAGATGTACCAATAATTATAAGTAGACCATTTCGCTCCCCACACCACACAATCTCAGCTACTTCACTCGCAGGAGGGGGAAGAATTCCAAAACCGGGGGAAATTAGTTTAGCACATTACGGAGTTTTATTTCTTGATGAACTTCCAGAATTTAATCAGCACACTTTAGAAGTATTAAGAGGTCCATTAGAAGATGGATTAGTAACAATATCAAGAATAAATGGGACTTTAACATATCCTTGTAACTTTATGTTTGTAGCCTCAATGAACCCATGCCCATGTGGATATTATGGCTCACAGGAAAAGGAATGTTCATGTAGTATGCAAGCAATTACAAAATATATGGGGAAAATAAGTGGACCTTTATTAGACAGAATAGATATTCAAATAGAAGTAACACCCGTAAAATATAAAAAATTAGAAAATGATAAGGCAGAAGAAACATCAGAACAAATAAAGCAACGAGTTAATAAAGCAAGGCAAATACAAAGAGATAGATATAAAGAAGAAAAAATATATTCTAATTCCAACTTAACGCCAAACTTAATCGAAAAATACTGCAAACTAAATAAAGAAAGTAAAAGTATTTTAGAAATAGCATTTAATAAATTGGGATTAAGTGCAAGGGCCTATGGAAGAATATTAAAAGTAGCAAGAACCATAGCAGACTTAGAAGGCTCAGAACAAATACAAAAAGCACATATTACAGAAGCAATTGGTTATAGAAATCTAGACAAAAAATATTGGAAAAACTAAAAAAACCTTAAAAAAGAATAATAAAAAAGGATGATAACACAAAATGAAAATAATAAAAAAAGCAGACAAAATTTATCCAGAAAAATTATTAAAAATACAAAATCCACCAGATGAACTATATGTAGAAGGAAATATGGATCTATTAAGCCAAAATTCAATCGCAATAGTAGGAAGTAGATTAGCTACAGAATATGGAAAAAAGTGTGCAAAATTATTCTCATCACAGCTTTCAGAACAAGGCTTTACAATCGTAAGTGGCTTAGCAGTTGGCATAGATAGCATAGCTCACACATATTCAATGGAGAAAAAAGGCAAAACTATAGCAGTTCTAGGAAGTGGGTTTAATAATGTTTATCCAGAAGAAAATTATTATTTATATAAAAAAATACTTGAAAATGATGGATGCATTATAACAGAATACCCACCAGAAACGCCAAAAAGCAAAGGAAATTTTCCTAAAAGAAATCGCATAATTAGTGGATTATCACTAGGAGTACTATTAGTAGAAGCAAGATATGGAAGTGGTGGGGCAATAACTGCAAAGCTTGCAATAAAGCAAGGAAAAGACGTATTTTGTATACCAAATAGAATAGATGAAAAAACAGGTTATAACACAAACTTATTAATAAAACAAGGAGCAAATTTGGTAACTTGTGCACAAGACATTATAGATTTTTATATAGAAGAAGGCATAGAAATACAGCAAAACGTAAATAAAAAAGAAGCAGAAAAACAATTACAAAATTTAAAGCAATATCAAACAATTTATAATCTTATAGGGCAGCTCCCAATATCAGCAAATGAAATTTTTAGAATAACTAATAAACCAATTACAGAAATTTCAGAGGCTCTATGTATGCTAGAAATAGAAGGTTTAATCAAAAATATCCCAGGCAATAAATATATTAGAAATTAAAATTGTCCAAGACAGCCAATAACAACAAATGAGCCAATAGTAACAAATAGTAGCCAATAGAAAACAAATTAAAACCCAAAACCACAAGAAATTAATAAATAAAGGAGCAACAAAAAATGTATGAAAGACATGAACTTGGCAAAGAAGGAGAAGAATATGCCACAAAATATTTGCAAAGCAAAGGGTATAAAATAGTACAAAAAAACTTTTACTGCAAACAAGGCGAAATAGACATTATTGCAAAGGAAAAAGAAGAATATGTATTTATAGAAGTAAAAACAAGGCAAAACCTTCATTATGGTACACCTGCAGAAGCAGTAACGCAAAAAAAGCAAAAACATATACTAAAAGCCACTAAATATTACATATATTCTCACCATTTAGAAAATCAATATATAAGATTTGATGTAATAGAAATTTATAAAAACGGAGGCAAACTTTATTTAAATCATATAAAACAAATAAAATAATAACATCTAAAAACTCTTTTCATAAAATATATAAAAACGAAAGGAGTTTTATTTATGCAACAAACAAAATTAATAAAAACAACCTTCACATTCCTGCTAACATTCATTTTTGTAATTTATATCCTACCAGTACCAATATTTGCATTTGGACCATCAAGTGATGAAATATATCAAGGAATAGATGTAAGTACATATCAAGGAAATATTGACTTTAAAAAAGTAAAAGAGTCAGGAATAGAAATAGTATATATAAAATCAAGCGAAGGCACAAGTCTTGTAGATCCACTGTTTGAGGAAAACTATAAAAAAGCAAAGGAAAATGGCTTAAAGATAGGATTTTACCATTATGTAACTGCTAGAACAGAAGAACAAGCTATAAAACAAGCTGAATTTTTTGTTTCTACATTATCTGGAAAAGTAGCAGACTGTAGGCTCGCAATGGATTTCGAGAGCTTTGGAGATCTTTCAAAAGAAGAAATAAATAAAATTGGCTTAACTTTCTTAAAAAAGGTAGAAGAATTAAGCAAAAAGGAAGTAGTACTATACAGCAATGCGAACAATGCAAATAATATATGGAATGGAGAAATATTAAATTATCCACTATGGATTGCACAATATGAAGTAAATGAACCACAAAACGATGGAAACTGGAATTCATGGGTAGGCTGGCAATACACAGATGTAGGAGAAATAGAAGGAATAGAAGCCTATGTAGATAGAGATAAATACACAAAAGAAATATTTTTATCAGACACATCTGAAGTGCCAGAACCAACAAAGAAACCAGAACCAACGAAGAAACCAGAGCCAACAGAGAAACCGGAGCCAACTAAGAAACCAGAGCCAACAGAAAAACCAAAACCAACAGAGAGTCCGGAGCCAACTAAAAAGCCAGAACAACCAGAAAATCCAAACAATCCAGAAGAACCAGAAAACCCAAGCAACACAAAAACAATAACCATAAAAAAAGGAGACACTTTATCATGTTTAGCCTTAAAATACAACACTACAGTAAAAGAACTTGTAAAATTAAACAATATAAAAAATCCAAACTTAATTTATGCAGGAGCAAAACTGATTGTACCATATAAAAAAACAAGTGAAGATAATACACAAATATACATTGTACAAAAAGGAGATACATTATCTGAAATAGCACTAAGATTTAATACAACTGTAACTAAAATAGCAAGTGATAATAATATAAGCAATGTCAATTTAATTTATCCAAAACAAGAACTAAAAATACAAAATTCTTCTATAAGTTATGACTGTGGTCATACCATTTACACAGTGCGAAAAGGTGATTCGTTATGGACAATAGCTAAAAAAAATAACACTACTATTGCAAACATTGTAAGACTAAACAGAATTAAAAACCCAAATTTAATATATCCAAAACAAATGCTTAGAATAAAATAAGTAAATTTACAATTTTAAAATCAAATATACACAAAGTTATGTCTACTTTCATAAACTATACTATGATAAATTGAATAATTAGGAGGTACTTATGAAAAAAGTATTAGAACTAAAAAATGTAAGCAAAAAGTACCAAGCAAAAAATGGGGAAATA
>CANQAI010000057.1 GCA_947589265.1 uncultured Clostridia bacterium
ATCTTTTGAACCTTTTAATGCGCCTTCTGCTATTTCTTTATTAGCCCTTTGCTCAAATCTATCCATAAATTGTTTTGAGGTTAACTCTTCTACTATTTTCTCTGGCTCTATTCCTGATCTTAATACCTCTAGTACTGTTTGGTAGTCTCCTATTCTTGTTCTTTCAACTGCTAGTTCTGCTTGAGATATTATTCCATTTTCTCCAAATATGTATGTTATGCTTATGGCTGCTAGTATTAGAAGCACTACTATTGTTACTACTAATGCTAGTAAGGTTATTCCGTTTGTTACTTTTCGTTTTGTTCTTTATGTCTTTTGTTTTTCTGCTTGTGTTATTAATGCCATTGTCCCTTAAGCACTTATTATATTCTTCCCCTTTTAACATTTTTTCATTTTCCTCCATTTTTCTTTTGTTTTTTACAATTTTACCTTTATAAAACCATATTATTTTTTTGTAAATTTATTTTCATTTGTATTATGCTTTTAATGGCTCTACTTATATTTAAGCATATATTTTTAAGTTTGAATAGTGATTTTACAAACTCTTAATATATTTGTAATGAAATTGTAATATTAAAAGTTACTATTGTTGCCAATAGTAACTTTTTTCATTATATTTATTCAAAATCTTCTAGTACATCAAGTAGCTGACTACTACCTACTACTTGCATACCTTGCTCAAATTTTTCTATATCTTCTTGTGGTAAGTACATTGTTTGAATTTCAGTTTCTCTTTCCAATGTTTCTATTCCGTCTTTATCAACCTTGTAAATACTAAGAACTCCATTATGTGCTCTAATCACATAGTGTTCTGGGCAAAAGCCCTCATTTTCTTTATATACAGTAACTTTATTACTTGTAAATTCTTCTACATTCCAGCCTTTATATTTTTTTTCTAAATCTTCTTTAGTATAATTTATTAAATTGTTTTCTACCGGTATTTCATTTCTTATAATATGGTCACAGTCTTTATAATATTGTTTTTCTACAATAGTGCAATTTGGTGATATTCTTTCTTCTGTTGAAGAAGTAGAAACTGCTTCATTTGATGAATTGTTTTGATTATATATTTGAGCCAGCTGAACACTATGTAGCATATTACTATCTTTTGTTTTGTTCAAGTTATATACATATATTCCTAAAACAATGCTTATAATTAATAATATGAATGCAATAATTCCAAGTATCCACTCTTTTTTCATTACTAAATTTATCCTCCTTTTTAGTAATTGGTTTAAATTTAGTATGAGGATTTTTGGTAATTTTTATTCATAAAACTATATAATTATATTCACAGGCACGTATTAAACGATTTGTAATTGCTAAGCCTAACTCTTCTTCGCCTACTCCTTCTATAATAACTAAGTCTACATTTTCTTTATCTACTTTTCGTAAAAGTGTAAAAATATTTTTGGCAATTTCGTTTAAGTTTTCTCCTATATTCCATTTTTTCTTTGAAATATATTTTTCTAAGTTGTTTTTTCTTCCTAATACTAACACTTCTTTTCCTTCTTCATTAACTTGACTTGTTATTTCATTTATTTTATTAATCATTTTTTCTTTTTGTTTACTGTAAACCATCATGCATTTAGTATTTGGTGCATAATGGCGATATTTCATACCAGGAGAGCTAACTATTTCGTTTTTTTCTACTTTTCCTAACACGTGAGCATCTACTTGTACATTTTTTACAACTTCTTCTAGTTCTTCCTTTGTAATCTTTCCTGGTCTTAAGATATTAATTTGGTTATTTTCTACTCTTATTACTGTTGATTCTAGCCCAATGTCCGAAGATCCTCCATCTAGAATGTATTCTACTTTATCTTGGAGTTCTTCTATAATATCTTCTACATTTGTGCCACTTGGTTTTCCAGATACATTTGCACTTGGAGCAGCTATTGGAACTTCTGCCTTTTCTATTAATTTTTTTGCTATTTTATTACTTGGCATACGAATTCCAACTGTGTTAAGTCCTGCTGTTACTACATTTGGTATTATTTTTTCACTTTTTCTGTCAAAAATAATGGTAAGTGGGCCTGGCCAGAATTTTTCTATTAATCTTTTTTCTATATCTGTTATTTCTTTTACTATTTTTTCTAACATTTCTATATTACAAATGTGTACAATTAAAGGGTTATCGCTTGCTCTGCCTTTTGCTTTAAATATTTTTTTAACTGCAACTTCATCTAATGCGTTTGCCCCAATTCCATAAACAGTTTCTGTTGGAAATAGCACTAGATTTCCATTTTTTATTTCTTGTGCTGCTTGTTCTATTTCTTCTTCTTTTATTTCATTTTTTTGATTTGAGTATTTGGCCATTTTTATTCATTTTCCCCCCAGAGCTACAGCTTTTCCATATATTATACTCCTTGCTAGTTTGTTTTGCAACTGAATTTTAGTTGCAAATCTTTTTAATACGCTTTTAATTTATTTGTTTTTTGGTTTTTATTTTTCCATTTTTATTTACTATAATTGATATTTGGCCCATTTCATCAGTCCTATAAATAATACAGCCGTAATTTTTCTAAATTTTGTATTGTAATGTCACTTGGATGCCCAAATTTATTGTTTTCTCCAACTCCAATTAGTGCAATTTTTGGGCTTATTAATTTGAGTAGTTCTTCTGTGGAAGATGTTTTAGATCCATGATGTGCTATTTTTAAAATGGTAGAATTTAAAATATTGGTGTTTTTATAGAGTTCTGCTATTCTATTTTCTGCTATTTTTTCTACATCGCCTGTAAATAGCATACTAAAATTATTTTGATAGCAAAATTTGGCAACAATTGAATTGTTGTTTAGTATATTTTCAGAGATTAAATCATTTTCTGGAAATAAAATGTTAAAATAACATTCATCATCAATTTTTATGGTGTCTCCTGCTTTTGCAATAATAATGTTTATGTTCTTATTTTTTATAATTTCTAACAATTGTTTGAAATTACTAGAAAGCTCTCCTTGCTTGCTTATAATGATGTTTTTTACTTTTATTTTTTGCAAAATTGTAAGTAAACCTCCACAATGGTCTGAGTCAAAGTGTGAAAACATAATATAATCAATCTTCATTATATTTTTGTCTAATAAATATGGCAGTAGTGTTTTTTCTCCAACATCAAAGGTTCCAAATTCACTTCCTCCACCATCTATTAAAACTGTTTTTCTAGATGGTGTTTCTATTAGCGTGCTATCTCCTTGGCCTACATCAATGAAATATATATTTACATTTGAGGTAGGAAGCTTTATAAAATATGGAAATATTAGAATTAAAATTTCTATTATTAAAATTACTTTTTTGTATTTCATAAAGTATTTTATGGAAAAAGTTTTTGCATTTAGTAAAATAAGGTAGTATAGTGCTATTTGCCAAGGTTTTGGTGTTGAAATTAAAATTTGTGAGTATGGTAGTTTGCTTGCAAAGTTTGTAATTTGAATTAAAGATTGTAGAGTTAGATTTAAAAAATATGAAATGACAATTGCAATTGGTTTGAATATTAATGAAAATATTATAAAAATTAATCCTAATATTAAGCTAATTGCAAGTATTGGTGATGCTAATATGTTTGAAATTAAAAATGTAGCTGAAATTGTATTAAAATGATATATCATTATTGGTAGAATAACTAAATTTGCTGAAATTGAAACTTTAATAATTTGTTTTATGTAGTTAAAGATTTTATAAACTAAATTATTTTCTTTGTTTTGCTCAGTTTCTAATTTTGGCTTTTCTTTGTTTTGCTCAGTTTCTAATTTGGGCTTTTCTTTATTTTGCATTAGTAGTACAATTCCTATTGTTCCACCAAATGAAAGCTGGAAACCAATATCTAATAATGAGTATGGATTTATGAGTAGAATAATAATGCTACTAATTGCTAAATTCTGGTATATGTTTGGTTTTCTAAATAGTATTCCTGCTAATAAAGAAATTATTGACATTATACAGGCTCTTGTGACTGACGGAGTAAAACCCACTAATGCCATAAAAAATATAAGAAATACTATTACTATTATTTTGCTCCATCTTTTATGAAATTTTAAAATATGTAAAAATGTAGTAATTCCTAGCAATATATATGATATATGTGCTCCAGATATAGCAAGCATATGTGAAAGGCTACTTTGCTTGAAATTGTTTTGAATTTCTTCTGAAATTAAAGTTTTGTCTCCTAGCAAAAGCCCTATGCATATTCCTGCAGTATCTTTTGGCAATATTTGTGTTATTTTTGCTATTAAACTATTTTTTAGGTTATGTATAATGCTTTTTATTAATGGTGCTTTATTTTCTTCTATTACTTTAATTTCATTTAAAGATACATCTACTGTTCCTGATATTTTTTTAGTTTTTAAATATTGCATATAATCAAATCCACCTTCATTTCGTTTGGTAGATGGTAGCTTATATGTTGATGTGAATTCAATTTTGTCTCCATATTTTAAAGAAATGTTATCTTGTTTTTTTATGTTGCAAAGCAAATTAAGACTTTTATTAGACTTTGTTTTACTTTCAATGTTTTCTATTTGAATAACTTTAATTTCATAAGTATTTTTATATTCTTTTTCTTCTGGGTTAGACATTATAATTGCTTGAATTAATACTTTTTTATTTCCATAGGTTTCATAGTTTTCTTTGTAGTTATTTTCATTAATTGTTGTATGCGTATAAAACGATGTGAAACAAATAAGAAATATTAAAATGTATTTACTTTTTTTTAGGCAAAAGTATAGAAATAGCCCAAATACAATAATAGATACAAAAAGAGCTATACTGTTTAAGTATAGCCCCATTACAATTCCTAAAATGGTTCCACAAGAGGCACTTAAAGATATTTTCAAAGTTCTTTATTCCTTTCTTTATTTGCCCCCATTTTTTATTTTATATATAATTTTAATTTTTTATAATAGTTTTCAAATAATTAAATATTTTTTATAATATCTCCTCGAATTAATTTTTTAAATTAATCTAAGTCCTGCATAAAATCTTCCTTTATACATTGTATTTAAACTAGAGATTGTAACCGTATATGTTGTAGTAGATGCATGAATGAAGTTTCCATTTCCTAAGTATATTCCACAATGTCCTATTCCTTTTCCGGTTTCATAGTCTGTTAAAAATACAATATCCCCTACTTGAAGATCTGCTTGCTTACTTATTTTTTTACCTTTTCCACTATTATATTGTGCATTTGCACCATGTGATAGTTTTATTCCAAAATGTTTAAATACATACATTGTAAAGCCTGAACAGTCAAATGTATTGTTTGAGCCGTCTCCACCATATACATATTTATAGCCTAAATATTTTTGCGCATATGCTACAATATCTGTGCCCTTTATTTTATTTGTACTTGTACTGGTGTTTTTTGAAGTTGTGTTATTTTGTTCTTTTTTTGAAGTTGTACTTGCATTTTTTACTGTTGTGCTATTGGTCTCTTTTTTTGAGGTTGTTTCTGTATTTTTTGCATTAGTATTTTCTTCTGTTTTTGAAGTTATTTTCGTATTTTGTGTTGTAGGCTCTTCAGTTCTTGCAGTATTATTGCTTCTTGAAGTTACTTTTTTTGTGTCTGACACATATTGTTTTGATACATAGCCAGTGTCACTTCCAGCTTTTACTTTATACCAGTTTTCTTCTTCCTCAATGATAGTAACTTCTGTATTTAGTGTTAGAACTTTTATAACTGAGTTACTAGTTCCTGCACCTTTTCTTAAATTAACACTACTTTCATTTATATAACCTTTTTTTTCTGAATTGTTGGTGTTTGGGTTGCTAGTAGTTTGGGTTATTTCTTCTGAAAGGGTATCACTTCTTACCCAACCACTAATTGAATTTGTTTGAATATATGACCAACCAGAAGCTTCAGTAATAAAGATTACTTGTTCACCTAATTTTGCACTGCCAATTTTACTTGAATGAATTAATGGTAATAATTTAATATCTGTATTTCTATTAAACTTTTTATAAATTACTGTAACTTCTTCTTGTTCATTATTTTCTTGTGAATTGCTAGTTTGGTTGTTTTCTGCATTATTGTTTTGTTCTGGACTATTGCTTTGATTATTGTTTACATTATTGTTTTGCTGTGAATTGTTATTTTGATTATTGTCCGTATTAGTGTCTTGATTGTTATCTGTGCTATTGTTTTGTTGCAAATTGCTTTGTGTATTATTATTTTCATTTGAGTTATTGCTATTTGAGGCTCCAACTACTTTTGCATAATCTTTGCTAACATAGCCTGTATAATTTTTATATTTAACTTTGTACCAATTACCTTCTTCTCCTAATAGCTCACACTCTACGCCTTCTGATAGCATTGCTATTACTTCTGTACTAGTAGATGGTCCTTTTCTTACGTTTAAAGTTTCTGTTGTAACTTTAACAGTTGCTGCATTTGAGCAAGTAGTAATTGTGCAAAGTGTTATACCTGTAAGTACTCCTGTTAAAATTGCATTCTTTAGACTTTTCATAAAAAAATTTCTCCTTTATTTAGTACTTTTGTATATATCATTTGTTGCAAGTAAAGTATATAATTAAACCTCAAAAAAGTCAATATTCTACAAAATATTTCAAGATTTTATCACATTTGATAAAACTTACTCTAAACTAAAGTGATAAATTAGTGTGAAACAAAAAAATAGCAAGGTGTACAATTTCTTGTAACCCTTGCTATTACTATATTTACTAAGCTAATATTTCTGATACAACACCAGAACCTACTGTACGTCCACCTTCACGAATAGCGAATCTTAATCCGTTTTCGATAGCGATTGGAGTAATAAGTTCGATTGTCATATCTACGTTATCACCTGGCATAACCATTTCTGTACCAGCTTGTAATTCGATAACACCTGTAACGTCTGTTGTTCTGAAATAGAATTGTGGTCTATATCCATTGAAGAATGGTGTATGACGTCCACC
>CANQAI010000058.1 GCA_947589265.1 uncultured Clostridia bacterium
ATTTTACATACAAAAATTCCAGCGATTTCTCACTGGAATTTTTGCTTTCGGGTTCCTATTCTAGGACACCCTCTTTTATGTAACTATATTTTAAAATTATGTAAATACATTTTAAATAATAATTATATATAATCTTAATGTATAAACCTAATATCATCACCGAAAAAATAACAAATATTATAATATCCAATAATTCTAGAAACTATTCTTTCATCATAGGTTTCAAACATATCTTGCAAACTTAAATTAGTAGAAATAATAGTTTTAGTAGGCTTACTAGAATTTAATAATCTAGTATTTAATAAATTAAATAATTCTACTAATTTCATATTATTAATTCCTTCTGTACCTAAATCATCAACAATTAATAAATCAACATTAAGTAAATGATTATAAATATCTGGATCAACATTTGACTTTCCTAAATGATAATTAATAATAGTGTCTAGCATAACAGAAGAAGTTTGATATAATACAGTTTTTCCTTGTTTTAAAAGTTCATTTGCAATACAGCTAGAAAGAAATGTTTTACCAAGACCGGTCCTACCTGTAAATAGTAAATTCTTTTCATCTGGATTATCAAAATTAGCAATAAAATTTTTACAAATATCCAAAATCAATTTAATATTTTCCCTTGGGGAAATATCAGCACCATATTTATCGTTTGACACTTCTTCAGAATATAAATTTAAATTAAAATTATTAAAATTTTGTTTATTCAAATTATTAAAATTTGCTTTATTATATTCAATATTATAAATTCTTTGTTTTAAACAATTACACATTTTAGAAGTACTACCATTAAAAATGTAGCCAGTATCATTACAAATTTTACACTCATAATTTGGAATAATACATTCAGCTTCTTTACCAATAGACTTTAATATTTCTTCTTTTTTCTTCTTTAAAACTTCAATATCAGAATTTAATTTTTTAATTAATTCTTTATCATTATTTTGAGCCAATTGCTTCATTGTAGATAAAGCTAATGAACTCAATTTTTTATCAACATCAGCAAGCTCAGGAAATTTAGTATATAATGTTTCTCTATTTTTTTGAGCTAACTCTTCGGCAGAAATTCGTTTTTTATCATATTCAATTAATAAAGATTTAAGAGTAGAATTATTCAAAATAAAACCTCCAATAAATTAATTCTTTTTATTTGCATATAAATCATTTAAATTATCATAAGTCCTTTGGTCATACTTTTGATAACCGGTTTTCTTTTCCAATTGTTTTACATCTTTATTCTTTTGCTTCATATCATCTATAAACTTCTGTATTTGCTCTGGAGTTGTAAACTTTCTATCATACCAATCTGTAAGCAACTTATCAATATATTCAAAACTAAAATTAGCCTTGGAAGTAGTCCTTTTTAAAGCAATTTCAATAATATCAAAAGAAAAAGCAAAATCAACAACCCATTTTTCAACATAATTAAATTCATATAATGATAAAGGTCTAGAGATATTTAGCTTTTTAATAATCATATTGGCTACTTTATTTACCTTTTCACGCTTCTCATAATATAATTCCAAATCATTATAAGACTTAACAGAATTTTTAGACCAAGCATCTGCAACTGCCTGAATATAATTTCTATGTAAAGCAGATTTATCAAAACAATATTCAAATAAAGCAATCATAACTTCATCATCAAAATCATATTTTTTAAACCATAATTCAATATCAGGATACCACGTAGTAGGCATCAAACCAGAGAAAAATTTATTATTAATATATTCAATAGTTTTTGCACGTTTTTGACTTTCTGCAGATTTTTGAATTTGTTCAGCAGATAGTGCAACTCTAGGCTTATATAAATGATGAAGTTCTATTTCTTGCAAATTATTAAAAACAAAGCCAGTATTCTTTCTAGTAAGTACATTTTGGTCTTCCCAATATTTAATAGCATCTTGAATTACCTTTAGAGAAAGTCCTAACTTTTTGCATAAATCATTTACTTTAATATCTTTATCATATTTTGAAAGAAATAAAATATATAAATAAACCTTAACAAAATCACCATTTGCTTCTGGCAAATACTCTGTAAAAAATATATCTGGTATATTTGTGTTCGAAAACAATGGTAATAAATCATTTTGCTCTAGTTTCATAGAAATCCCCCATTTATATTATATTTTGATAAATTATATCATTTTTCTATTCAATATACAATAAATAAAAATAAATTAAAATAAAAAACAAAATGAATATAAATTAAATTTAAATAAGTCAAATAAAAAACGAATTACAAATTAAATAAAAAATAAAATAATTAAATTAAAATAAAACTAAAATAAGCAAATAAATAGATAAAAAATAAATAAATCATAATAAAATTAAAATGAAAAATTAATAAAATAAATAAATTATAATAAAATTAAAAATAAAAAATAAATAGAACAAATAAATTATAATAAAATTAAAAATAAAAAATAAATAGAACAAATAAATTATAATAAAAGTAAAAATAGAAATAAATAAAACAAAAAAATTAAATTAAAAACAAAACAAAATAAATAGATTAAAAATGAAGAATATGCAAATAAAACACCAAAAATAAAAATTGTCAAAAAGTAAGAGAAAAAGTCAACAAACCAAATTCAGTACATCATAGAAAAATCTTATATAATGTACCTGAAAAACAAAATTCAACAAAAATTAAAATTTAAAAAGCACAATAAAAACAATAAAAGAACATAGGAATAAAGGATTTGCGACACTACAACAAACGAACAAAAACAATATACATAAACAAAATTATGAAAACTAATTACAGATGATATATCCATTAAAAAGAAGAAGTATGTAATAGCAAAACAATGACCAAAAATACACATTATACAAAAAGACAATATTTTACCTTTTTGAATACAAATAAAGTTTTGGACTTTTTACATATTGTATAATATACACAAAAATATATAATATATTTTCGTGATTAAAACCAATTATACTAAATAAAAAAATCGGAAAACAAAATAATATAAAAATAAATATTTTTACATTTAAATTTTTAAAAAATAAATTTATTAAAATAAAAATTATAAAATCCCAAACAATATTTAAAATTAAAGATGAATAATCTAAAATTCCAAATAATTTATTTTTAAAATTATAATTTTGTGGAAAAATAAATTTCATATGATTTTCTCCTTACTAAAAAATTAAAAATAATTAAATAAAAATTAAACAATTTAATTATATAGAAATAATTAATATAAATATTAATTATTTTTTAAAATATTAGCTCCAAGTTGCAAATTGGCAGAAACATCTGTAGAAATTCCACCGATTAAAGTTCTCATATATGAGTTAGCACGAATTAAAGCATAAATGCCACCAATATAGATTAATTTAGAAAAAATATCTCCACTTTGATAAGGGACAGAAAAAATGATTAATAAAATAATTGAAATAAAAGACTGTTGTAGAAGCAAAGATAAAATTGTTCTAAACCAAGTTTTAAACAGCCAAGAAGTAGAACTATTTATTAAACTTAAAATGCAAAATGGAGCTAATAAAATAAATATTTTTATTAAAATAAAGCGTAGAGAATATGAAAAAATTAAATTAAACATACCAATAGAAATAAAACTTTTAATCATGCCATCAAATGAAAATATAGTAAATTCTTCTTCGTTAATAGAAATATAATCATTTAATTGCATAGTTAGTTCTGAAAAAGAAATTTCATTTCCTAAAATTTTTTCTCCAATATTTCTAATTGCATCAGAAATAAAACCATTAAGTTCTAAAAATTGCTTACAAATTAAATAAGAACAATTCATAACAATTCCGAAAATTAATAATTTAAAAATAAATTGATAAGGTCTTTCTATTTGTAAATTCATATAATAAGAATATAATAACCTAATACCATAATATAATGCAAAACCAAATAATAAAGAATTAGCAACTAGAAGCAGACCATTAGAAGAATTAGTACCAAATAATTTTTCAAAAATAGAATCTGTTAAAATCCTACTATCAATAAAAGTAATATCATCTAATATTTGATAAACACTATTATCAATAGAAGAAAATAAGGTTTGAAAAATAGAATTAATTGTTTGAATAATGGTATTTGTTAAAGAAGTAGGGTCTTCCAAAGATAATGCCTCCTATTTTAATAAAGTTTGAATTGCAGATAGAACTAAATTTAAAACTAGAATAAAAGCGTATGAAAATAAAGTACCACGAATTAATTTTTTCGAAGTTCTAATTCTTTCTTCATCTCCAAAACTGAATTTTTGCATAAAAACCCCAACAGCAATAGCAACTGCTGCAGCTGGAGTAGAAAGCTTTAATAGCCAGTTCTCAATTTGTTCAAATGCAGAATTTAATTTATCTACAATTGCTGGATTTCCATCAAATAGACCAGCATATACTGGAGAATAGGAAAATAAAAAAATAATTATAGATAAAAATAACATTTTAATAATAAAATTTTGATTTACTTTAATTTTTTTTGATAACATAAATACACTCCTTTAGAAAAATTTAATTTAAATTACTTAAAATATGGAAATAAGTTAATTTTTTGAGGTTTAATTATTTTAGTACCATCAGAAAGAAAAGCTAGACAGGAAAAGTTTTGTAGTGACTGTGTAAAAAATCTCGTGTCATAAACAAAATCTGAATATGTATTAGTACTAATAGTTTCTGATATACTAGAATTTTTAGAATTAAATGAATTAGTAAAATAGCTAAAAACAGTTTCTTTAGCATTTTCTGAAATACCTCTCGAAATTTTTTGCTTATCTTCTTTACCAATTTGTTTTTGTGCAGTTTCAATAGTAAAAATATCATCATTACGAAACCATAGCTTATTAATAAAATTTTGAATAATAACATTAACAGTAGCTTGATCATGCAAAGTATTAAGAAGTGAAGTATAACTCTGAGTGGCTACAATATTAATACATTTAGCCTCTCTACTTTGAGAGAAAAAGTTAGCATCTGTTTCTGTACAATATTCTGAATATTCATCAGAAATGAAGCAAACACTTCTAAAGTTGGAAAAATTATTTTTTGCAAGTCTTGCCATAACATCTGTTTGAAAATCTAGTTTCAAATATGCTGCAATTATCTTTGAAAGATTAGAGTATTCATTAATATTCATATTTAACACTACAATTTTTCCTTTTTCTAATAACTCTTCAAAACCAAAAAAATTTAAATCTTCTTTAATAGGGTTAAATGTTTTTAAAACATCATAATCAGAAATAAAACAGTTTGTAATACGTGTAATTTCAGATTTTAAAATAGATAATGTTCTATCATCCAACGATAAAAATTCTTTTTGAAAAAAAGTTATAGAAGATAATAAATCATAAACTTGACTTTGTGAAAGTTCATTTTGTGCAAATTTTTCTCTCATTAGATTAACTTTTTCTAAGTAATAATTTGGCACAGTCACCAATTTATGCAACTCTTGAAAGGTAACATAATTGTCATTATATAATCTACAAAGCTTAATACATTCCTCTAAAACTTGTGCAGCCTTGTCTAACCAATATGACTCGGTATTATTTTTAGAAAAAAGAAGTAAAATTGTTTTTAAGCGATTAGCCAAAATAGAAGGCTTTAAATTTGGTTTATGTAAAGGATTATATTTGTATTTTCCATTAAGAGAAATTGTAATTACATCATTTTCTCTTCCAAATTCTTTTGCAAATTCTAATACTTTTTCATAATAGTTACCTTTTACATCTAAAATAAGCATTCCTAATTTTTCACCTTCATTATTATGTGAATATGAAATTAACTGTCTAGTGAAAGGATACATTGCACTACTTGTTTTTCCAGTTCCTATGGTTCCTGTAATTAAAATATTTTGATATAAACTTTTTTCGGGTAAATATATTAGATTTTTTTCTTTTTCGGTTTCTCCAATTAAAAGCTTTAAAGAATTATCAAACTCCTCGCAGTTTATTAAAGAAAGGTTATTTCTAATTTTAGGCTTATATTTCTTTGACTTATTTAGAATTCTATAAAAAAACAATTGATAAAACATATTAGAAAAGAAAAATGAAGCAAAAACATAAGTGAAACAAAACCAAATTTTAGAATATTTCCATATAACAGGTTGTTCTGTACAAATATCAAAAGAATGCAGTCCATAATCTACTATAATATGATTTTGGGTATAAAGAGGAATAAAAATTTGATAACCAATAAAACAAAATAAGCACATAATAAATAAAGTAAAAAAAATACGTTTCAGCAATAAAAAGCCTCCTATTTAAATGAATTTGTTTTTAATTTTAATTTCGAACCTTGTAAATTATGAAATATTTTTACATCGAAAAAAGTATATAATGAATAAAAAAATATAAAAGAATTGATAATAAGAAGTATAAAAAAATAATCAATTAATTCTATTTAGTATCACCTCACTTTTTTATAATATATCAAATTTTCAAATTTGTCTATACTTTTTTATAAAAATGTGATAAAATTAATATTAGTTTCAGAAAGGAGAGCATTATGGAAATAAAAAAAGATATGACAATTGGTGAATTATTAGAAGTTGCACCAGAAAAAGCAGATATTTTATTAGAAGCTGGAATGCACTGCTTAGGATGCCCTGCTTCTCAAGCAGAAACAATAGAAGAAGCTTGTGAAGTTCATGGAATCGATGTTGAAGAAATAATAGAAAAATTAAATGCATAAATATTTATAGAGTAAAATAAGCTGAAAAATAATAAGAAATTACATTTTTAAATATTTTTCTCTAAAAAATTCAAGAAATCTATTGACAAAATATATTAAATAGTTTAAAATAAAGCTTGTGTTAACTCAAACGAGAGTTGCAAGCTTGAAACTTGGGTCATTAGCTCAGGTGGTAGAGCACTTGACTTTTAATCAAGTTGTCCGCGGTTCGAGTCCGCGATGGCTC
>CANQAI010000059.1 GCA_947589265.1 uncultured Clostridia bacterium
CTAATTGATTTAATAGTACTATTTTTCGCAGTTTTGAGAGGTCCCGTTCTGACTTTACTTCTTTGAGCTTTCTAGCTACAACGGGCATTTGAAAAACAAGAAAACTAGTACTATTAAAGATTTGATGTAATTACTAGTAGCTTTTTGTGTTTAATAAAAAATTTTGTAACTTATTTGTTGTCAAATAATAATTTAATTGCCCATAAGCCAGAAATTCCAACTAAGATGTAGATAATTCTACTTATAACAGACATTACTCCAAATATAGCATCTACTAAATTGAAGTTAAATATTCCTACTAATCCCCAGTTGATGGCTCCTATTATAACTAATAAAAGTGCAATTTTATCTATAACTTTCATTTTAATATCCTCCTTAATTTTGTATACAAAATAGTTTTCATTTTTAGTATATTCTTTTTATTATTTTTTATGCTTTATTTAAAGAGGCATTTTTTTACAAAATTGTATTTTTTTATTTTAGCATATTTTTCTTACTTAACCATAAAGTTGCCATTAATGTTATTAGTATTGAAAAAATTAAAATTATAATAAATCCAAATGGATTTTTTTGCATTGGTACTGGCACGTTCATTCCCCAAAAACTTGATACCATTGTTGGAATTGCTAAGATAATTGTAATTGAAGTTAAATATTTCATAACTCTATTTAAGTTATTTGATATAATTGAAGCATATGCATCCATTGTTCCATTTAAAATGTCACTATAAATTTTTGCCATTTCAATAGCTTGTTTGTTTTCTGTAATAGCATCTTCTAGCAAGTCTTCATCTTCTTCATATAATTTTATGATTTTTCCTCTCATTGTTTTTTCCATAACAATTTCATTTGATTTTAGTGATGTTGTAAAATATACCAAGCTTTTTTCTAGGCTTAATAGTTTTAATAATTCTTTATTTTTCATAGAATTTTTTAAAACAGATTCTGCAATTTCTGTTTCTTTATTTATTTTTTTTAATAATTCTAGGTAGAGTGAAGCATTTGAATATAATATTTGTAAAATAAATCTACTTTTTTTATAAGTAACAATATTTTTGTTTTTTGTTAATTTTTGAATTATTTCATTTTTTTTAATAGATACTGTAATAAGAAAATCATCTCTAACTGTTATTATTCCTATTGGCATTGTACTATAAATTAATGTGTCTCCTTCTTTTTCAAGCACTGGAACATCTATAACAAATAGTGTTGTATTGTCTTCATCTTCTATATCAATTCTGGCTTTTTCTTCATAGTCTAGGGCATATCTTATAAAGTCTTGGCTTATGTTCACATTTTTACAAACTTCTTTTATTTCTTCTTCCGAAGGTGAAACTAAATTAATCCAATTTCCTTTTTGATATTTTTTTACTTTTTTTGTTTCGTTGGTTTCTATGTTTGTGTTATACATTTCTATCATTGCTTTTTCCCTCCTATTTTTATTATTAGTTTTTTATAAAATTATTATTTGCATAAAAAACTCCCTTATACAAAATATATAAGGAAGCTGTGGTGAGCCATAGAGGATTTGAACCTCCGACCGTCAGATTAAGAGTCTGCTGCTCTACCAACTGAGCTAATGGCCCATAAATTATTTGCAAATACTATTATAAGACGTTTTGGTCTTATTTGTCAATACTTTTTTATTAGTTCTGCAAAAGTAAAACTGACTCTTAAATCTGTTATTTTATTATTTAAAATATAAATTTATTTATTTTTATAACTTATTTGCAATTTCTGCAAATTGTTCTATGCTTAAATCTTCTCCTCTTATGTTTTCAGATAATCCGTATTGAATTTAATAATTCTTTTATTTGTTCTTTTGATGCTATTCCTGAATTTGCAAGTCCATTTATTAAGGTCTTTCTTCTTTGCATAAAACTTGCTTTAATTATTTGAAAAAATTTTTTTTCGTCTTTTATGTTTATTGGTGGCTTTTTTCTTATATTTAGTGTTATTACTTCTGAGTTAACTTGTGGCTCTGGAATAAATGAGGTATTTGGGACTATTATTATTTTTTTAGGCTCACAGTAGTAATAAACACAATATGTAATTGCTCCAGTTTCTTTTTCTCCTGGAATTGCTGTTAATCTATCTGCTACTTCTTTTTGTATCATAACAGTAATGCTTTTTGCTGGAACTTTTTCTTCTAACAATTTCATAATAATTGGTGTTGTAATATAATATGGTAAATTTGCTACTATTTTTATTGTGTTGTTTTCTATATTTTGTTCATTTATTAATTTGTCAAAATTTATTTTTAACACATCTTCATTTAGTAGTGTAAAATTATTATAAAGTGAAAATCTATCTTGTAATATATCAATCATTTTATCGTCTAATTCAATTGCTATTACTTTTTTAGCCTTTTCTAGTAATTTATTTGTTAAAGTTCCAAGGCCTGGTCCTATTTCAATTACTATGTCTTCTTTAGATATTTTTGCTGCTTCAATAATATTTTCTACAACTTGCTCATCTATTAAAAAATTCTGTCCTAACTTTTTATTTGCATTTATATTATATTTTTTTATTAAAAACTTAGTTTCTTCTTCAAGGTTCATATTTTTTTCCTTCCAATTTATGTTTATTAAATAAGTATATAAGCTTGTTTAAGAAAAGTCAACAAAAAAGACTGTTATTTTTTTAACAGTCTTTTTATTTTCTTATATTTCTTGATTTTCTGTATTAGTTTGAGGTGCTTGCTCTTGATTTTCATTAGGTTTTTCTTCATTTTTATTTTCATCTGGCTTTTGCGTTGGTTTTGCTTCTGGTTCTTCTGTAGGTTTTGCACTTACTTTTTTAGTTCCTCTTCTTACTATTTTTTCTTTTGCTTTATATGTGTCTTTTGAAAGTAATTTTTGTTCTACTACTTTTCCATCTAGTTTTAAAATTTTATAGCATTCACTTCTGCATCCATTTACACCAGCTTGTTCTACTACTTCTTTTCCTTCTTCTAGAGTTGGGTCATCTTTATAAGTTGTTGTATAAGGAATATATGATGTTATTTTAGGTTGTAATACTACTTCATATTCTTTTTCTTCTTTTATTCCATATATGCTAACTTTACATACACCATTTTTTGAGTTTGTTACAATTTTTATAGGGTATTTTCTGGTATTTTTAAATACAAAATCTATGCTTCCATAATATACTGTTGCATCTCTTCCTGCTGCTACATATCCTGTTAAAAACATATGATTACTTCTTTCTACAATTTCTAAGTTAGCAAATAATGCTACATTGTATATTGTAGAAGATAATTGACATATTCCACCACCAACATCTGGTACAACTTTTCCACCAATATATGCTGTTCCTTCTTTGTAGCCTGCTTCTATTGTTCTTCTACCAACTACTGTATTATATGAAAAGTTTTCCCCTGGCATTATAACTGTTCCATTAACCTTTGAGCTTGCAAGTTCTATATTTGTACTTCTGTTTTTATTGCTTGCGTCGTAAGTAGTTGAATATGTTGCAAGTAATTCTGGGAATGCCTCTTCCCCTAGCTGGCTAACGGTTTTTTTAGGTATTGTTATCTTTAATGGAATTGTATATTCTTCTTTATCTTCTTCTAGTAGTTTTTTTGCTTCATCTATTGAAATTGCAAAATCAACTCCATTTACCTGTGGATGCACTTGTGTTGGATTTTTCTCAACATAAGCGTCTTTTGGCTCTTTATATATTTCATTTCTAATTTTTTCTAAGTTGATAGGGTCTGGCTCTTTATATTTTGTAGGAATTTCAACTACTTGGTAATTTGTGTGTATATTGCTTATTTGTGAATATATTCTATTTTTTAATTCTTCACTATCTACTATATACCCAGCTTTTCCTTTTACAATAATTAAATTTTCGTCTTCTATATAATAACTGCTTTCTTCGACAACATCTTGCATTTTAGAACTTACATCTTGAATAGTTTTACTTAATAATTCTTCATCTAAATATAATTGTGCTTCTACATTTCTTTTAAATAACTTTGCAAATAAAATTTCATAATTATCTCTAACAATATTTCCTCTTCTGCCTATGTTATATGCTTCTGCTACAGCTTTATCTACATCAAATTTTGCATTAAATGTATTTGCTGTTACGTTTGTTTCTTCTTCATTTCTTTTTAAAATTAAAGTATTGTTTTCATCTTCAAATCTGCTTTCAATAGCATCATTTATTTGGTCTTTTGCTTGTTCTGCTGTTAAACCACTTACATCTATTCCTAAGATTGAAACTCCGTCTACAATTTTATTACTGTTCATATTTAACAATGAAAATACTACTGAAATTGCTAATGCTATGAAAATAACTAGTGCAATTGCAATTGTAATTGTTAAACCTTTTTTATTTTTTTTCTTTTGGTATGCAGGGTCTTTTTCTACTGTTTTTGCTACTGGTTTAAAATCTTTTTTATCTTTTTCTTGAGGCTCTTGTTTTTTGTCTTCTTTTTGTGTTGTTTCTGCTTTTTCATTTTGTGGTTGTTCTTTTTTTGTGTTTTCTTTTTTTTCTTCTTTGGTATTATTTGCTGTTTCCTCTTTTGTATTTTCTACTAATTCTTTTTTTGTGTTTTCCTCTTCTGCCTTTATTTCAACTTTTTCAGTCTCTTTGTTTTCTTCTTTCTTTTTCATAATATTCCCCTCTATAACAATATATACTTTTGTATGAAATAATATTACCACATATCTTTTAGTTTTACAATAAAAAGAAAAACTATTTTTGTCATAATTTATATTTTTTTATCATTTTCTACTAGACAAGTTTTTTATTTTTCTATATAATATGAATAGAAAATTTTGAAAAAAGGAGTATTCAAAATTATGATAGGTGAAATGATTGCATACATTCGTAAAGAAAATAACTTAACAAAGGCTGGAATAGCCAGAGGTACAAACATTAATACTGGTCATTTAACTCATATCGAGAAAGGTGAAAGAAATCCTAGTCATAAAGTTTTAAGAAATATGTGTAAAACAATGGGAATTCCTTATCGCCCTTTAATGTATACTTATGATAAAGAGCTTTCTGAAGAACATCATTCTTATAAAATAGAAGCTCATATTCCTTACAATAAAATTCCTAGTTTTGACTCATTCGGCTCTTTGGTTGATTGTCCTCCTACAATTCCAGATGCGTCTATTGCAGTAAAGATTAATGATACTGCTATGGAGCCAAAATTAAAAAAAGATTCTTACGTTTATGTTCAATTTAACACACCACTAGATAACAGAGATTTAGGCTTATTTTCTTACCAAAATAAATTATTAATTCGCAGATTTATTATTCGTAAAGATGGTGTTGTTTTAAGGGCAGAAGATAAGGATATTCCAGATATTTGCTTAAACAAAAAAGATGATTTTTATATTGTTGGAAAAATAGTTGGTACTGTTGAAGAAAATGCATAAAATTAAAAATTTGATAAAATAAATATATTTTTGTCAAAAACACTTGAATTATAAAATATTTAATATTATAATATCAAAATAGATGAACAAGAGATAAATAAGGAGAATTTTAAATGGAATTAGTTAAAAATATTTTCTTTAATACCGATAAATTAATAGAAAATTCAAAGGTAAAAATTTCTTATGCTGGAGTACTTTTCCAAAATGGTTCAGAAGAAGTTTATATTCATTATGGTTTTGGACTTAATTGGGAAAATTTAGCTGAAGTTAAAATGGAAAAAACAGAACTTGGTTTTCAAGCAGAAATAGAATTAACCTCTTCTGAAACTCTTAATTTCTGTTTTAGAAATGGAAATGATGAATGGGATAACAATGATGGTCAAAATTACATATTTCCCATTGAGAAAGCTGAACTTTCTTTAGTTGTTAAAGAAGATGCTGATGTTGATGCTCCAAGAAAATTAAGAAGATCTTATATTTGGAGTAAAAAACTTCGTTTAGCTGTTTATAAAATTATTACTTATATACCTAGATTGATTTCTGGAAATTATAAAAGAAAAATATCAGAATAAAATATACCCTCTGGCAATTCGCCAGAGGGTTTTATTTTTATATATACCATCCTCCATTTATGGAAATTATTTGCCCTGTTGTATATTCGTCTTCAATCAACCATTTTACACATTTAGCAATATCGATTGGCATTCCTATTTTATTTAGTGGAATTTCTTCTTTTATTTCATTCTTTTCTTTACTACTTAAATGTGAATTCATTTCAGTTTCTATTATTCCTGGTGCAATTGCATTTACTCTAATATTTGATAGTCCTACTTCTTTTGCTAATGCTTTTGTAAGCCCATTTATTCCTGCTTTTGCTACTGAATACGCTACTTCGCAAGAGCCTCCTGTTACTCCCCATATAGATGATATGTTTATAATACATCCTTGTTTTTTATTAATCATTTCTTTTAATGCTTCTTGTGAACAGTAAAATACAGAATTTAAATTTGTGTTTATCATTGTATTCCATTCTTCATCTGTAGTTTCTGTAAATAGCTTTTCGCTTGTTATTCCTGCGTTATTAATTAATACATCTATTGTTTTAAATTTTTCTAATGTGAATTTTATTAGTTTTTTTACCTCTTCTCTTTTTGATACATCTGCTCTAAAGATTTCTATTTTTATATTTTCTTGTAATAAATTTTCTTGTATTTGTTTTGCTTGGCTTTCTGATTTATTATAGTTTAAAACAATATTGTATTTTTCTTTTGCTAATAGTTTAACTATTTCTGCTCCTATTCCTCTTGAACCACCTGTTACAATTACTGTTTTATTTGTTTCTTTGTTTTCTTCCATAATTTTTGTTTGCTCCTTTTATTTAAACTATTGTGGCATTGAGCTCCAAATATAAAAACAAAGAACTAGACAAGTTATAAAACAAGTCTAGTTCTAAGTAATGGAGCCACTTATCTGATTCGAACAGATGACCTACTGATTACAAGTCAGTTGC
>CANQAI010000060.1 GCA_947589265.1 uncultured Clostridia bacterium
GTTGGAGATAAAATGTCAGGACGTCATGGTAATAAAGGTGTTATTTCTCGTATATTACCAGAAGAAGACATGCCATTCTTACCAGATGGTACACCAGTAGATATAGTATTAAACCCACTTGGTGTTCCTTCTCGTATGAATTTAGGACAGGTACTAGAAGTTCACTTAGGAATGGCAGCAAGAGCACTTGGAATTAAAGTTGCAACACCAGTATTTGATGGTGCAACAGATGAAGAAATTAAAGAATTATTAAAAGAAGCAGGTCTTAGAGAAGACGGAAAAACAATAGTATATGATGGTAGAACAGGAGAACCATTTGACCATCCAATCACAGTAGGAGTAATGTACATGTTAAAATTACACCACTTAGTAGATGATAAAATCCATGCTCGTTCTACTGGACCATACTCATTAGTTACACAACAACCTCTAGGAGGTAAAGCACAATTTGGTGGACAACGTTTTGGTGAAATGGAGGTTTGGGCACTAGAAGCTTATGGTGCAGCATACACATTGCAAGAAATGTTAACTGTTAAATCAGATGATATCGTAGGAAGAGTAAAAACTTATGAAGCAATTGTAAAAGGCGAAAATGTACCAGAGCCAGGAGTTCCAGAAGGATTTAAAGTATTAATCAAAGAACTTCAATCTTTAGGCTTAGATGTAAGACTTCTATCACAAGATAACCAAGAACTAGAATTAAAAGAAAACATTGAAGACGGCATAGACTTTAACAGTGTTGAAGATGGCAGAAAAATAGAAGAACAAGTTATAGATGAATCTGAACTTTCAGATAGTTACATTGAAGCAAACGAAGATGACCCAGATTCATTAGAAGATACTGAAGACACAGATAATTTATTTGCAGACATTGACGATGACGAAATTTTATTAGATGATACAGACCTAGGAGAAGACAATCTTCTAAATGACCAAGATTTACTTGATGAATAAACGAGCTCTGCCTGTGGCAGAAGAAGCAAGTTTATGCACGTAGAATTTTATTAATTTAATAGCCTTCGTAATCATTAAAAAATAATGACCAAAGGGAATTGTACAGCAGTGGATATTATTAAAAATAACAGATTACGAAAAACCAAAGATAGGAAAGAGGAAAACCTATTAAAAATAAATATTAGGGGGGCTAAAAAAAGTGGATGAATTAGATATTTTCGACAAAATAAAAATAGGATTAGCATCAGATGAAAAAATTAGAGAATGGTCAAAAGGTGAAGTAAAAAAACCAGAAACCATTAATTACAGAACATTAAAACCAGAAAAAGATGGTCTATTTTGTGAAAGAATATTTGGACCAACAAAAGATTGGGAATGTCACTGTGGAAAATACAAAAGGGTAAGATATAAAGGAATTGTTTGCGATAGATGTGGCGTAGAAGTAACAAAATCTAAAGTTAGACGTGAAAGAATGGGTCATATTGAACTTGCAGCTCCAGTTGCACATATTTGGTATTTTAAAGGAATTCCAAGTAGAATTGGCTTAATGTTAGATATTTCACCAAGAAGCCTAGAAAAAGTTATTTACTTTGCATCATATATTGTAACAGATAAAGGAACTAGTGGACTAGTAAAATGCCAAGTATTATCTGAAAAAGAATATCACGAAGCAGAAGAAAAATACGGTGTAGGCTCTTTCAAAGCGAAAATGGGGGCAGAAGCAATTCAAGAGCTATTACAAGAAATTGACGTAGAAAAATTAGCAGAAAAGCTAAAAAAAGAACTTGAAAAAGCAAGTGAACAAAAAAAGGCAAAATTAGTAAAAAGACTAGATACAGTAGAATCATTCAGATTATCTCAAAACAAACCTGAATGGATGATAATGAACGTAATTCCAGTAATTCCACCAGACTTAAGACCAATGGTACAATTAGATGGTGGCAGATTTGCTACATCAGACTTGAATGACTTATACCGTAGAGTTATAAACAGAAATAACCGTTTAAAAAGATTACTAGAATTAGGAGCACCAGAAATTATAGTACGTAACGAAAAAAGAATGTTACAAGAAGCAGTAGATGCCCTAATAGACAATGGCAGACGTGGAAGACCAGTAACAGGTGCTGGAAACAGAGCACTAAAATCATTATCAGATCTACTAAAAGGAAAACAAGGAAGATTTCGTCAAAACCTACTTGGAAAACGTGTTGACTATTCAGGACGTTCAGTTATCGTAGTAGGACCAGAACTTAAACTATATCAATGTGGTGTGCCAAAAGAAATGGCAGTTGAATTATTCAAACCATTTGTTATGAAAGAATTAGTAGGACGTGGAATAGCACACAATATTAAAAATGCTAAAAGAATGGTAGAAAGATTAAGACCAGAAGTATGGGATATTCTAGAAGATGTTATTAAAGACCATCCAGTACTTCTAAACCGTGCACCAACACTACACAGACTTGGTATTCAAGCATTTGAGCCAGTTTTAGTAGAAGGTAGAGCAATAAAACTTCATCCATTAGTATGTACAGCATTTAACGCAGACTTCGATGGTGACCAAATGGCTATTCACTTACCATTATCACCAGAAGCACAAGCAGAAGCAAGATACTTAATGCTTTCAGTTAATAACTTACTTAAACCACAAGACGGTAAACCAGTAACAGTACCTACACAAGATATGATTTTAGGAAGTTATTACCTAACAATGGAAATAGCTGGTGAACAAGGAGAAGGAAACTACTACTCTTCACCAGAAGAAGCAGTAATTGCTTATGAAAACAATGACCTAGGCTTACACGCAAAAATATTTGTTAGAATACAAAAAGAAATAGATGGAGTTTTAGAAACACGTAAAGTAGAAACAACAGTTGGAAGATTAATTTACAATGAAGGTATTCCACAAAACTTAGGATTTGTAGATAGAAGCAAACCTGAAAACTTATTTGAACCAGAAATAAACTTTGCAGTTTCTAAGAAAAACCTAGGAAAAATTATTGAAAAATCAATTAATAGCAATGGATTAAGTGCAACAGCAGAATTACTAGACTATGTTAAAGCAATGGGCTTCAAACACTCTACAACAGCAGGTATTACAGTTTCAGTAGATGATGTTAAAGTACCAGAAGCTAAAAAACAAATCTTAGCTAATGCTAATGAAGAAGTTAATAATGTATTAAAACAATATAAACGTGGTTTAATTACTAACGATGAACGTTATAACTCAGTAATTAGAATTTGGGAAAAAGCAACAGACGATGTTACAGAAGCTATGAAAAACAACTTCGAAGAGCTAAACCCAGTTTATATGATGAGCCAATCTGGAGCAAGAGGTAACTTAAACCAATTAAGACAAATTGCAGGTATGCGTGGACTTATGGCAAGCACAACAGGTAAAACAATTGAAATTCCAATCACATCTTCTTTCCGTGAGGGACTAGATGCACTAGAATACTTTATTTCAGCACATGGAGCTAGAAAAGGTTTAGCAGATACAGCCTTAAGAACAGCAGACTCTGGATACTTAACAAGAAGATTAGTTGATGTTTCACAAGATATTATAGTTCGTGAAGACGACTGTGGAACTAATGAAGGCATTGTTCTAGAAGACATTAAAGATGGAAACCAAGTAATCGAAAAACTAGAAGAAAGATTAATTGGTAGATATCCACTAGAAACAATTATAGACCCAACAACTAAAGAAGTAATTGTAGATACAAATACTATGATTACAGAAAAAATAGCAGAAAAAATAATTAAAACAGGAATGGAAAAAGTACCAGTACGTTCAGTTTTAGGATGCCATACAAAACACGGTGTATGTCGTAAATGTTATGGAATGGGCTTAGCTACTCGTGATGAAGTAAATATTGGAGAATCTGTTGGTATAATTGCTGCACAATCTATTGGTGAACCTGGTACACAGCTTACAATGAGAACAATTCACTCTGGTGGTGTTGCAGGTGTAGCAGATATTACACAAGGTCTTCCTAGAGTTGAAGAACTATTTGAAGCAAGAAAACCAAAAGGATTAGCTGTAATTACTGAAATCGATGGCGTTGTTAAAGTAGTAGAAGACAAAAAGAAAAAAGAAATCATTGTTACATCAGATGATGACTCTAGAACTTATTCAATACCATTTAGATCAAAACTACGTGTTAAAGATGGAGACTTCGTACAAGCAAATGATGCTTTAATTGAAGGTGCTATTAATCCAAACGAAATATTAGCAATTAAAGGACCAGAAGGAGTATACAATTACTTAATCCAAGAAGTTCAAAAAGTTTATCGTAACCAAGGTGTTGATATAAACGACAAGCACATTGAAGTAATTGCTAGACAAATGCTTAAAAAAGTAAGAGTAGAAGACAATGGTGAAACAGATATGTTTGCCGGTTCTCTAGTAGATGTTTATGAATTTGAAGATAAAAACAAAGAAGCAATTGCACAAGGCAAAAAGCCAGCAACAGGAAAACGTATGTTACTTGGAATTACTAAAGCATCACTAGCTACAGAAAGCTTCTTATCTGCAGCTTCATTCCAGGAAACAACAAGGGTATTAACAGAAGCAGCAGTTAAAGGCAAAGTAGATGAATTAATAGGACTAAAAGAAAATGTTATAATTGGTAAACTAATTCCAGCAGGAACAGGACTTCCAATTTACAAAAATACTCACATTAACACAGAAGAAACAGAAGAAGCTGTAAGAGATGTAAATTAATATAAAAAAAAAGACGGAGTTTTTTAAAAAAGCTCCGTTTTTTTTATTATTTCATTTTCCCCAATTTCATATTGACTTTTAATGTGAGTTAAGTTAAACTTATAAAGGAAACACCTTAGTATATGCTAAAAATATATGAAAGGATTGAAACAAATGAAAAGAATATTAAAAAACAAATCCGAAGGTATTACACTAATAGCTTTAGTAGTAACAATAGTTGTTTTATTAATACTAGCAGGAATAACACTAACGTTTGTAATGGGTGAAGATGGAATAATAAATATGGCAAAACAAGCAGCCATAGCAACAGAAAACGCGCAAGTAGATGATGCCCTTCAATTAAAAGCAGCAGAGCATTTATTCAAAGATATAGAAGACGAAACACAAACAAGCTTAATTTTATATTTAAGACAAGAAGGAATAATAGACGAAAACAATGTAATAAATGTGGGAAAATTAGTTGGACCAGGCTTATCAACAGGAAAAGGAAGTTTTGATACTAAAAAAGACATATATATTTTAGAAGAACAAGGAATAGCAAGTTCAACGAGATTAGCAAGTACAAAAGTTATAAAAATAGCAGAAGAAAGTATAAGCGCTAAAATTTATAATTTGGTATATTATGACAGAGATGGGGTTAGCAGAATAATAAATAATATAAGAGATGGTGGCTCAGAAGAAACAGGGAATATGATTACATTTACAATTGACGGAGAGACATATCACGCAAAAGAAGGAACAACGTGGAAGGAGTTTGTCCCAACATATCCTGATGTGTTCGCCAACCCTAGCGATAGTGCTGAAGTTGTGCGCGACTATGAATTGAGGAACATGTTGATACTCGACGCTCCCGATGGAGGTGGAGAGGTTAGAATAACCGACAAAATTGTTGACGGACGGAATGTATAGTTGGGTTTTCCCGGGGGAATGTGTTTCAAGGGACTCTTTAATTTTAACAAACCTAAATAATGAAACTACTCTAGCAAAAGATGTAAGAAACGGTGATACAATAGTTTACTATAATTTTGAAACAAATAAGTTAGAAGAAGGAATAGTATCAAAAGTATATATCCATAAAAATGCAACCAACTTTGTAAAATATGCTTTTGAAGACGGAAGTTATCTAGAGGTAACAGATTACCATCCAATATATACAAAAGAAGGCTGGAGATCACTAACAAGAAGAAATGGTTATGAAAAACCACAAATAGGAGATAAAGTAAAAACAGAAAAAGGCTGGAAAACATTAACTAATATAGAAGAATACAAAGGGCTAGAAGATTGCTACGACTTTGCAATAAAATCAAAAGAAGGAAAAACAGTTAATAATTATTTCGCAAATGGCACATTAGTACAAAGTTCAATCAATTAAAAGTAGTATGATTAGTTAGAAAATTAAATAATAAGAAAATTCTAAAAATCCTCATCTTAAATAATAAGGTGAGGTTTTTATATTGCAAAAACTGTAATCGATGGCATACCTTTAATAGTGGTAGGAGTTACAACCATATTCTCTTATGACGAAAAATTAAAATGTAGTAATAACAAGGGGTTCCTCTTAGTAACAATTTGAGTCAAAAATCATAAATTTTTAAATATTTAGAAGATGAATTAAAAATTCACTTGAATAAATATGGAAGAATGAGATTAAACTATTTAAAGGAATATAAGAAAGCAGAATATACAATAATGTTTATGAAAAATACTGATATGCTATATTGGATTGGTACAATGCATACAATTAAGCAACAAGCCGAAGAGAACTAATTTATATATAAATAATAAAAACAATGGAAAAATAAGAATACATATGATATAATCCATGACAGAAAGGAAAGATAATAAAAGTGGAAAAAATATCAGAAAGTTTATTAAATATTATACAAAGAGGAGAAACTTACACAACCGAATTTAAAGAAGCAACTATAAATTTGCCAAAATCACTTTTTGAAACTATTTGTGGAATGCTTAATAGAAATGGTGGACATATTTTTTTAGGTGTTA
>CANQAI010000061.1 GCA_947589265.1 uncultured Clostridia bacterium
CTTTCACTCCTTTAAAGTGTTTTTATTAAGGCTGATTAGCCTTTTGTGTGCAAATTATATCACAAATTATGTAAATATGCAATTACTTTATAATGTAAAATATCCCACACCTGTTATCTAACAAGTGTGGGGTGTGAAAATTTTAATTGTTTTTCTGTAGTTTTCCGACTACTGCCGATCTTACTCTCGATTCTTCAACTTCTGAAGGCTTCAAAAAAATTTCTGGTGTTGTATTAGCATTTTCTACTACTGCTTGCCTTACTTCCCAATCTTCATCTTTTGAAAGTTTCATAAGAATTTCTGGGGTTGCATTTGTATTTCTTGCTACTTCGAACCTTACTAGCCCGTTTTCATCTTCTGAAAGTTTCAAAAGAATTTCTGGGGTTGCATTGGCATTTTTTGCTACTGATAGTCTTACCCTCCAGTCTTTATCTTCTGAAAGCTTCAAAAGAATTTTTGTGGTCGTTTTAGCATTTTCTGCTACTGCTTGCCTTACAATCCAGTCTTTGTCTTCTGAAAGTTTCATAAGAACTTCTGGGGTTGCATTGACATTTATTGCTACTGCGTACCTTACTTCCCAGTCTTCATCTTCTGAAAGTTTCATAAGAATTTCTGGGGTTGCGTTGGCATTTTCTGCTACTGTTCTTCTTACCATCCAGTTTTCATCTTGCGAAAGTTCTTTCAGTACATCCGGATCAGATATGCTTGATGCCATCCATATCCGTTCTCCCAAAGATCGCTCGGATAATTCAATTAAATTTTTCACTTTCTTTCACTCCTTTAAAGTGTTTTTATTAAGGCTTATTAGCCTTTTGTGTACAAATTATATCACAGATTATGTAAATATGCAACTACTTTATAATGTAAAATATCCCACACTTGTTATTTAACAAGTGTGGGTGTGAAAATTTTAATTGCTTTTCTGTAGTTTTTCGACTACTGCCTCTCTTACCCAACCATTTTCATCTTTTGAAAGTTTCAAAAGAATTTCTGGGGTTACATTGACATTTTCTGCTACTGCTTCTCTTACAAACCAGTATTCATCTTCCGAAAGTTTCAGAAGAGCTTTTTGGGTTGCTTTGGCACTTCCTGCTACTGCTAATCTTACTTCACAGTATTTATCTTCTGAAAGCTTCAAAAGAATTTCTGGGGTTACGTTGACATTTTTTGCTACTGCGTGCCTTACTGCCAAGGCTTCATCTTTCGAAAGTTTCAAAAGAATTTCTGAGGTTGCATTGGCACTTCCTGCTGCTGCTTCTCTTACTCTCCATACCTTATCGTCTGAAAGTTTCAAAAGAATTGCTGAGGTTGCATTGACATTTCTTGCTACTGCGTACCTTATATCCCCATTTTTATCTTTCGAAAGCCTTAAAAGAATTTCTGGGGTTGCGTTGGCACTTTCTGCTACTGCTCTTCTTACCAGCCAGTCTCCATCTTTTGAAAGCTTCAAAAGAATTTCTGGGGTTGCACTGGCATTTTCTGCTACTGCTTTTCTTATAAACCAGTTTCCATCTTGCGAGAGTTCTTTCAGTGCATCCGGATTAGATGTACTTGATGCCAGACTTATCCGTTCTTCAATAGGAAGTTTTGATAGTTCAATTCGTCTTTTCACTTTCTTTCACTCCTTTAAAGTGTTTTTATTAAGGCTGATTAGCCTTTTGTGTGCAAATTATATCATAAATTATGTAAATACGCAATTACTTTATAATATAAATATCCCACACTTGTTATTTAACAAGTGTGGGGTGTGAAAATTTTAATTGCTTTTATGTAGCTTTTTAAGAATTTCTGGTGTTGCTTTAGCATTTTTTTGCTACTGCGTATCTTACATCCCATTTTTCATCTTCTGAAAGTTTCAAAAGGATTTCTGGGGTTGCATTTGCATTTTCTACTACTGCGTATCTTACATACCATTCTTCATCTTCTGAAAGTTTCATAAGAACTTCTGGGGTTGCGTTGGCATTTTTTGCTACTTCTTGCCTTACACTCCAGTCTTTATCTTCTGAAAGTTTCAAAAGAATTTCTGGGGTTGCATTGACATTTTCTGCTACTGCTTTTCTTACATAACTTTCTTCATCTTCCGAAAGTCTCATAAGAATTTCTGGGGTTGCATTGGCATTTCTTGCTACTGCTTCTCTTATAGCCCAGTATTCTTCATCTTCCGAAAGTTTCATAAGAATTTCTGGGGTTGCATTGGCATTTTTTGCTACTGCTTCTCTTATTTCCCAATACTTGTCTTCTGAAAGTTTCAAAAGAATTTTTTGGGTTGCTTTTGCATTTTTTGCTACTGCTAATCTTACAGGCCAGTCTTCATCTTCTGAAAGTTTTGAAAGAATTTCTTGGGTTGCATTGGCATTTCCTGCTACTGCGTACCTTACTTCCAAACTTTCATCTTCTGAAAGTTTCAAAAGAATTTCTGTGGTTGCATTGGCATTTTTTGCTACTGCTTCTCTTACATACCAGTTTTCATCTTCTGAAAGTTTTGAAAGGATTTCTGGGGTTGCATTTGCATTTTTGGCTACTGCTTCTCTTATTTCCAAATACTTGTCTTCTGAAAGTTTCAAAAGAATTTCTGGGGTTGCGTTGGCACTTTTTGCTACTGCTTCTCTTACAAACCAGTTTTCATCTTGCGAAAGTTCTTTAAGTCCATTCGTATCAGATATTTTTCTTGCCAATCCCATCCGTTCTTTATACGAAAGTTCGGATAGTTCAACTAAAATTTTCACTTTCTTTCACTCCTTTAAAGTGTTTTTATTAAGGCTGATTAGCCTTTTGTGTGCAAATTATATCATAAATTATGTAAATGCGCAATTACTTTATAATATAAATATCCCACACTTGTTATCTAACAAGTGTGGGGTGTGAAAATTTTAATTGTTTTTCTGTAGTTTTCCCATTGCTGCCAATCTTACTCTCCATTCTTCATCTTTTGAAAGTTTCCAAAGAATTTCTTGGGTTGCATTGGCATTTTCCGCTACTGCTTCTCTTACCTCCAATTTTTCATCTTCTGAAAGCTTCAAAAGGATTTCTAGTGTTGCATTTGCATTTCTTGCTACTTCGCACCTTACTACCCCGTTTTCATCTTCTGAAAGTTTCAGAAGAATTTTTTGGGTTGCTTTGGCACTCCCAGCTACTTCTCTTCTTACAGGCCAGTCTTCATCTTCTGAAAGCTTCATAAGAATTTCTTGGGTTACATTGGCATTTCTTGCTACTGCGTATCTTACATCCCATTTTTCATCTTTTGAAAGTTTCAAAAGGATTTCTGGGGTTGCTTTAGCATTTTTTGCTACTGCGTATCTTATAGCCCATTCTTCATCTTCTGAAAGTTCTTTCAGTGCGTTCGTATCAGATATTTTTTCTGCCAATCTCATCCGTTCTTTATACGAAAGTTCAGATAGTTCAACTAAAATTTTCACTTTCTTTCACTCCTTTAAAGTGTTTTTATTAAGGCTGATTGGCCTTTTGTGTGCAAATTATATCACAAATTATGTAAATACGCAACTACTTTATAATATAAAATATCCCAAACTTGTTATTTAGCAAGCTTGAGATGAAATTTTTTATTTAACATCATACCAATTGTCTGCTTCCGAGACTTCTACTTCTAAAGGAATGCTTAATTTCGTTGCATTTTCCATACTACTTTTTAAAATTTGCTTTACTTTTTCCTTTTCTTCTATTTTGCATTCTATTAATAACTCATCGTGAATTTGAAGAATAATTTTTGCATCTAGTTTCTCTTCTTCTAATTTATCAAATACTTTTATCATTGCTATTTTCATAATATCTGCTGCAGTTCCTTGTATAGGTGTGTTCATTGCTGCTCTAGAGCCAAATTGTCTTACCATATAATTGTTAGAAGAAAGTTCTGGAATGTATCTTCTTCTATGAAATAATGTTTCTACAAAGCCTTGCTGTTTTGCCTGGTCTACAATATTATCCATAAATTGCTTTACTCCACCATATTTTTCTAAATATTGGTCAATATATTGCTCAGCTTTTTTTCTTCCAATTTTTAGTTGTTCAGCTAGTCCAAATCCACTTATTCCATATACAATTCCAAAATTAACTGCTTTTGCTGCTGTTCTTTGCTCTTTAGTAACTTCTTCTAGTGGAACATTAAATACTTTTGAAGCTACTTGTTTGTGAATGTCTTCTTCATTTAAAAATGCATTTCTCATATTTTTATCTTTTGAAATATGTGCTAATATTCTTAATTCAATTTGAGAATAATCTGCATCAATAAAAATATTTCCTTCTGTTGCCTTAAAAACTTTTCTAACCTGTTTGCCAAGTTCTATTCTGGTAGGAATATTTTGCAAATTTGGTTCTGTAGAACTTATCCTGCCGGTTGCTGTAATAGTTTGATGAAAATATGAATGGATTTTTCCAGTTTTAGAATTTATATATGGTATTAATCCTTCTACATAGGTAGAATTTAATTTCATTAAACTACGATATTCCAAAATTTTATCTATTACTGGGTGTTCTAGCCTTAATTTTTCTAAAATGTCAACGTCAGTAGAATAGCCAGTTTTTGTTTTTTTGTATACAGGAAGTTTCAATTTTTCAAATAGAATAACTCCTAATTGCTGTGTAGAGTTTATATTGAATTCTTCTCCACATAATGTATAAATATTTTGCTTTATTATTTCTATTTCTTCTTTTAGTTTGTTGCCAAAAGATATTAATTCTTTTTTATCTGCATATATTCCCTCATATTGCATACTTCCTAGCACTTTTACTAAAGGCATTTCAATATTATTAAATAAATCTATTGAGTTTAATTCTTCTAATTTTTTAAGCATTACTTCTTGCATTTTTGCAATAGCATATACACAAATAGATTTTTTATATTTATCAAAGTCTAGATTAGAGTCTTCTGTTTGGAATAGTGTTATTTGTGTTTCTTTATTTTCTTTTACTCCCATTGTTTCTAAATATTGTGAAATGTCTATGTTTAAATATTGTATTGATAGTTCTTCTAATTTATAACTGCCGTTGGTTGGATTTAGGTCATATGCTGCAATTTCTGCATCAAAGAAAATTCCATCTTCTTGAATTTCCATTTGCTTTAGTAGCACATAATCTTCACTTAAATGATATCCATATTTTAATATTTCTTTATTTTCTAAAACTTCTTTGAAAGAAGATCTCCAAAGCTTTTCATCATTTTTTGTTTTTATTTCATAAACTTTATTATTACAATAAATATAAATTGCAGTTATTTCTTTATGAATAATTTTGTCATCATCTTTATTTGAGTCCTTTTTATCAAGTAAATAGTATAATTTTTTATCTTCTTTTATTTTTTGTAATAGTTGGCTAATTTTTTCTTGTTCTGTAATAGAAATAGTTTCTATTTCAAATAAATTACTTAAGTTTTGTGTTTCAATAGCAGGTGTTTCACCTTGTAAGTTAAAGCGCTCAATAAATCTGTTAAAGTTTAATTCTTTGAATATTGCAAAAACCTCTTCTTTGTTCCATTCTTTCATTTTAAAGTCTTCTATTGTTTCTTCAATAGGAACAGCTATATTTATTGTTCCTAAAGTTTTAGAGAGTTCTGCTAAGTCTTTATTTTGTACTAATTTTTCTAATGTTTTTGGCTTTAAGTCAGTTTCGTTTTTTTCAATTGCATCATATAAGTTTTCAATAGAATGATATTTTTTTATTAATTCTAGTGCTGTTTTTTCTCCTATTCCTGGTACTCCAGGAATATTATCAGAAGTGTCTCCCATTAAGCCTTTTACATCTATTAACTGTTTTGGTGTAACACCATATTTTTTTATAATCGCTTTTTTGTCTAGAATATCTACTTCTGTTTTCCCCACTTTCGTATGTGGAATACGTACTTTTATTTTGTCAGAAGTTAGTTGGAATGTATCTCTATCTCCTGAAACAATAGTAACATCTAATCCATTTTTTTCTGCCTTTTTACATATTGTTCCCAGAACATCGTCTGCTTCATAGCCTTCTTTTTCTACAATCTTAATGTTCATAGCTCTTAAAATATCTTTTACAATAGGCATTTGCTCTGCAAGTTCATTTGGCATTCCTTTTCTGTTTGCTTTATATCCTTCATAAAGTTTATGTCTTGCTGTTGGTGCTTTTAAATCGAATGTAACCATTAAATACTCGGGGTTAATATCTTCTAATACTCTGAACAGAATAGCTAAAAAACCATATACTGCATTTGTATATTTTCCATCACGGGTTGTTAACATTTTTGTACCCATAATTCCATAAAAGGCTCTGTTTAATATGCTATTTCCATCAATCAATACAATTTTATTCATATTTCCTCCCATGTGCAAACTTTAAAATTAATATATCATCTTTTTATTTCATATTCAATCTTTTTGTAAAAAATACTGATGTTTATTTACTATTAATATATATAAAAAAGAAGTGTTCTCTAATTTTAAAATGGTACCAATGTCAAGGACATTTTAAAAAAAAGTGTTGACAAAATTTTAAAAAAAATGATAATAGAAATATTAATTATTTCTCAGAGTATTGACAAACCCCAGATATTGTTTCTGGGGTTCTCAATATTTTTAGTAAAATTGTAATCTTAAAATTTAATAATATATTTTTTAATGTTTTTAGTCTA
>CANQAI010000062.1 GCA_947589265.1 uncultured Clostridia bacterium
GTGTGTTTTTTTACATATCAATTAGGCAAACCACGTTTGTGGTTTCTCTATTTCCTATATTTATTATACAAGAAATATTGGAGAAAGTCAAATAAAATTTAGCGATTTTAATATATTTAATTTTTTATAACATTTTATAAACTTTTATAAAGTTTTATAACGTGGAGCGGGTAGCGGGAATTGAACCCGCGCTATCAGGTCGGAAGCATGACATTCTACCACTAAATTATACCCGCAAGTTATCTATATAATATAATTATAAAATAAAATAACAATAAATGCAAACTATTTTTTTGTTAATTCCCCTTAAATTTAAATTTTATTTTATTTTTAATAAACTTTTTAAACAAATCTGCATCACCAATTAAAAATCCAGATTTTTCTAATATAAAAGCATAATCCTTATTTATGTACAAATAAATAAAATCTTTATTTTCATAAGCTTTATATATTTTATAATATTTTAACCTAGAATTGCCCATTTTATTTCTTACTTCAAAATATCTTTCATAAAATAAATAAAAATTAACTAAATTTTTTTGCACTTTTTCACTTTGAAATTCTTTTTTAGTTTTATAATAGGGCTCAATAAATCTATATACTAAAAAACCAAAAAAGCATATAAAGACTAAAATAGCAGGGAAATAGTATTTAGATGCTATTTGAATAGCAATGAAAATAACAAATAAAATAGAGTAAAAAGCAGTATATAAAAAGTATTTCCAGTTATTTTCTTTTTGATGAAATTTTACAAGTTCAATATAATTTTTACTAGATAAAGTAGTTTTATTTTTAAATAATGGTTCCAATTTAATTAACTCCTATTAAACAGTATTTTCAAAAGTATAATTCAATACCTTGTTAAATACTAGTATATGCTACTTATTGCAAAATGGCAAGATAATTTTTGCTTTTTTAAAAATACAAACCATAAATCCTTGTTATTTTTTGTATCCTATGTTAAAATTCTAATGTAATTAAAATATAATTCATTATAAAAGAAATGAGAAAATAAAATGAACAAAAAAAGTAAAATATTGAAGATTACACTATTATGTGTAGTAGTAGCAATAATGGTGGCAATGACTATATACTTGTTTCCAGTAATAAAAAGCCTTGGAACACAAGAAGGACAAAATGCTTTTAAGAAAAGGATAAATAACTCTGGATTTATAGGATTTTTAATGTTATTTGGACTACAATTTGCACAAATATTTTTATTTATTATTCCAGGAGAACCAATAGAAATATTAGCAGGTGTTTGTTATGGAGGCTTCTGGGGTACGGTATTTATAATGATTGCAGCAGCAATAATTTCAGCATTCATTTATTTGTTAGTACATAAATTTGGTAGACAATTTATTTATAGCTTTATAGACAAAAGTAAAATACAAAAAATAGAAAAAAGTAAAGCATTTAGAAATCCAAAAACAATTAGATTTATTATTTTTATCTTATTTTTTATACCAGGAACACCAAAAGATCTATTAACATATATTGCAGCACTACTTCCAATTAAGCCATTAGAATTTATTTTAATTTCAACAATTGCTAGATTTCCTTCTGTAATATCTTCTACACTAGCAGGCTCTAATTTACTTTCTGGAAACTGGCATTTTAGTTTGCTCATATATGGAATTACTTTTTTATTAGTTACAATTTTAGTTTTTATTATGAAAAAATTTGACAAAGAAAAAGTAACTGATGATGCTATTAATGCAATAAAATAAACAATATTGACAATTTTTGTGTTTAAAGGTAAAATTATTTTCAATTCTTAGCTAAAACTAAAAGGGAGGTTTTAAAAAATGGAAAATGTAACAATGGAAAAAATAGTTGCTTTATGTAAGGGAAGAGGATTTATCTATCCAGGTTCTGAAATTTATGGAGGTTTAGCAAATACTTGGGATTATGGACCATTAGGTTCAAGATTAAAAAATAACATTAAGGATACATGGAGAAAAAGATTTATTCAAGAAAGAAAAAATAGTTATGAATTAGATGCAGATATTTTAATGCATCCAAGAGTATGGGAAGCTTCTGGACATGTAGCAAGTTTTTCAGATCCATTAATAGACTGTAAAGAATGTAAAATGCGTCATAGAGCAGATAATTTAATTAATGATTTTGACCCAAATGCTGATGCAGATGCAATGACACAAGAAGAAATGATAAATTATATTAGAGAGCATAAAGTTCCTTGCCCAAACTGTGGAAAATCAGATTTCACAGATATTAGGCAATTCAATTTAATGTTCCAAACATACAGAGGAGTAACTACAGACAGCAAAAGTATCATTTATTTAAGACCAGAAAATGCTCAAGGCGAATATGTTAATTACTTAAATGTTCAAAGAACCACAAGAGCAAAACTTCCATTTAGTATAGGACAAATAGGAAAGGCATTTAGGAATGAAATTACACCTGGAAACTTTACATTTAGAACAATTGAATTTGAACAAATGGAATTCCAAACATTTTGCAAAGAAGGTACAGATAGTGACCTTTATAAATACTTTAAAGAATATGGCAAGAAATATTTTATGGATTTAGGTTTACCAGAAGAAAAGTTAAGGTTCCACGATCACGAAAAATTAGCACATTATGCAAAAGAAGCATGTGATATAGAATACTTATTCCCATTTGGTTGGGGAGAAATTAATGGAACACATAATAGAACAAACTTTGACTTATCAAAACATCAAGAATATTCTGGAAAGAGTATGGAGTATTTAGACCCAGAAACAAATGAAAGATATATACCATATATTATTGAATCTACCTATGGACTAGATAGAACTGTTTTAGCAGTACTTTCAGAAGCTTATGATGAAGAAGAAATATCAGAAGGAGATACAAGGGTTGTTTTACATTTACATCCATTTTTAGCACCATACAAAGTAGCCGTTCTTCCACTTTCTAAAAAATTAAGTGAAAAGGCAGAAGAAGTATATGAAAAACTTAGCAAGAAATTTATGTGTGATTATGACGAAGCAGGAAGCATTGGCAAAAGATATAGAAGAGAAGATGAAATAGGAACACCATACTGTGTTACAATTGACTTTGATACATTAGAAGATAACACAGTAACTGTAAGAGATAGAGATACTATGGAGCAAGTAAGAATTAAAATTGATGAACTTGCAGACTACATACAAGAAAAAATTATATTTTAAATAGTAAAAATGTATTCTTTAAAAGGAGAGAAAATTGGAGTTAGAAGAAAAGAAAACAGAAAATACAAAGCCTAAAAAAACAAATTCATTTATGAGAAACGTAATTATTCTTATGTTTGCACAAATAATGGTTAAAGTTTTAGGCTTAATATATAGGCTTGTTATTACAAATGTAGAAGGGTTTGGAGATACTGGACTTGGATATTACTCAGCAGGATACCAAATATATTCACTTCTTCTTGCAATATCTTCACTAGGTATACCTGGTGTAGTTTCAAAACTAGTATCAGAAAGACTTGCTATAAATGATGAAAAAGGTGCACAAAGAATTTTTAAAATATGTATGACATTCTTTGTAGGAATTGGAGCTGTATTATCAATATTTTTATTTTTTGGAGCAGAATTTATAGCAACAGTCATATTCAATGTACCAGATACAAAATATGTTATGCAAGTGTTAGCACCGGCCATTGCATTTGTAGCAGCATCTGCAGTTTTTAGAGGTTACTTTGCAGGGCAAGATGATATGAAACCAACAAGCTATTCACAAATAATAGAGCAATTTTTAAATTGCGTATTATCTATAACATTTGTATATGCATTAATAGGAAAACAGCCATACATTATGGCTGCAGGTGGAAATTTATCTACAACATGTGCAATAGTGCTTACATTTTTTTATTTAATTGCTTATTATAAAAAGAAAAAACTTAAAGTAGATAAAACACAAATATCTCCAGAAGATAATAAAACGAAATGGAATTTACTAAAAGTTATTTTAACTTTTTCTATACCTGTTACATTAAGTTCTATTATATCTGTTGTAAGTCCATTAATAGATAGTGCAACAGTAAGCAGATGTATTCAAGCAAGTTTTGCAAGCATTTATCCTATAAAAGAAGAACTAGAAGCTTATGCTATGAGTATGGCAGGAATTTTGTCAAAAGTAGATACTTTAGTAGGACTTCCAATTGCAGTCAATGTTGCATTTTCATCAGCATTAATACCAGCAATTTCAACTTCTATAGCCCAAAAAGACTACGAAACAGCTTCAAAAAGAATGACATTTTCAATATTTGCATCATTTTTAATAGTTATACCATGTGCTATTGGAATGATAGCATTAGCACAACCAATTTTAAATTTAATATATCCAGCTGCAAATGATGGAGCAAACGTACTTATGATTTTCTGTATTCCAATGATATTTATTGCTTTAAGCCAAACTACAAATGGTGGATTATATGGAATAGGGAAAAATCATATACCAGCCATTGGGTTAGTAGTTGCTATTGCATCTAAATTTATATTAAATATTTTATTAATAAGTAATCCTAATATTGGAATATATGGAGCAGGAATTAGCTCTATTGTAGCACAAGTCCTTGCATTTATTATTAGTTTTGCTGTACTTACAAAACATATAAAATTGCAATTTAAATTTAAAAGAATGATACTTGCACCAATCGTTTCAGGACTTATTATGGGTGTATGTACATACTTTATTAATCAAGGCTTAAATATGATAATAAGACATTCTATAAGTACAATTATTTCTATAATTTTAGGAGCAGTTATTTATGCTATATTAATCTTATTAATGAAAGCATTAACTAAAGAAGACATTATGATGATCCCATTTGGAAGCAAACTATATTCTATTTTAGTTAAGTTGAAAATTTATAAAGAAGAAGCTTAAACTATAGAGATTATTTTTGAATGAAAAATTGAAATTTCAGGAGGAACACAAAAATGCCAATATTAAATAAAAATGATAAAATGGCAGTAAACAAATTAAGAAATTTTTTTGAAACTTCAGAATATGCAAGTTATTATCAAAGCTTTGAATGGGCAGAAATTAAAACTGACAATTGGAAAAACGAATATGTATACATAGAAAAAGATGGAAAAATTATTGGTGCTATGCTTATACTAATAAGAACTATGGCAAAGTTTTTTACTATTATGTATGCAGTAAGAGGACCAGTAGCAGATATAAATGATACAAAAATAATGCAAGAATTAGTAAAAGAAGCAGAACCACTTGCCAAAAAGTATAATGCATTTGTTTTAAAAATGGACCCAGAAATACCATACAATGAAGAAACTGCAAGTAATCTCAAGAATTGTGGATTTAAAGTAAAAAGTGATTTTAAAAGTATTTTAGAGTTAATGCAAACAATTCGTAATATGATTTTACATATTGAAGGAAGAACAGAAGAAGAAATAATGGCAGGTTATAGTTCTAAAACTAGATATAATATAAGACTTGCAGAGAAAAAGGGAATAACAGTTAGATATTCAAATTCAGAAGAAGACTTAAAAAATTTTTATGATTTAATGGTAATTACAGCTAAAAGAGACAGAATTGCAGTAAGAACTTATGAATATTATAAAAAAGTTATGGAAGTATTTAAAGATAAAGCTAGAATTTATATAGCAGAATATGAAGGAGAAGCTTTAGCTGCAGCTTTAACTATTAATTATGGCAAAAAAGTTACATATTTTTATGGAGCAAGTTCAAATGAAAAGCGTAATCTAATGCCAACATATTTAATGCAGGAAACTATGATAAAATGGGCAATAGAAACAAATTGCAAATACTATGATTTTGGGGGCATTTTTAATACTACAATGGATAATGGTCTATATAGATTTAAAGAAGGATTTTGTAGGCAGGAAGGCCCTACAAAATTCATAGGAGAAATAGATAAGGTATATAAAGGTTTTTCATATTACATTTTTAGCAAAGTTTTACCAAAAGTAAAAAAGGCTATGCTTAATATAGATGAATTTAGAAAAAAATCGAAAGGCCTATGAAGAACATCCTCTCCGGCGCTGGCGAGTTTATCTCGTCAGCGTTTCTTTTTTTGTAAATTTAGAAAAATCTCTTTACAATTTTGCAATTTACATATATAATAACTAAGCTAGGGACAAGACTGTTCCTAAATAAAAATATGTAAATTACTTTTTAAGTAATACAAAAAATTTAAAGGAGGTTCTTTATGAGTCACAAGTATGTTTACTTATTTAAAGAAGGAAATGCTAACATGAGAGAATTGTTAGGAGGAAAAGGAGCTAACTTAGCAGAAATGACTAA
>CANQAI010000063.1 GCA_947589265.1 uncultured Clostridia bacterium
GTGGAGGTTTTAATCCAATAGGACCGGATGCAACACATCCATTTAAAGGAACATTTAATGGAGGAAAGCATGCAATAAAAAATATACTTGTTTCAAGAACAGACGGAAAACCAGTAGGACTATTTGGATATGCAGGAGAAAACAGCAGTATAAACAATATAATAATGACAGATGTAAATATAACAACGACAGAAAGCTATGCAGGAGGTCTAGTAGGAAGAAATGATAATGGGATAATAGAAAATGTAAAAACAGAAGGAGGAACAGTAAAAGCCAAAGAATATGCAGGAGGAATAGTAGGGCAAAATGATAACGGTGGAAGTATTATATTATGTAGTAATAGTGCAAATATTAGTGAGAATGGAGTTGCAGATAATACAAATCATGTAGGTGTGCAAATCGGGGGAATAGTAGGAAATAGTCGTAATAATAGCATAGTTAAAGAATGCCTTAACATAGGTAAAATAACGGCATTAAATGGAAGTGTTGGGGGAATAGTAGGAAACAGTAATGTAGGTGGTACAGTAGAAAAATGCCAAAACAAAGGAGAGGTAACATCAACAGGAAAAGCTGCTCAAAACATAGCAGGAATAGTAGGCTGGTGTGGAGCTGGAACAATAAAAGAATGTGAAAACACAGGAAAAATAACAGGAGCTAGTTATGATGTGGGAGGAATAGTAGGAGACATTAAAAACGAAGGGGCGACTGTAATATCTTGTACAAATGAAGGAATAATAGAAGGCAAACAGCATGTTGGAGGCATAGCAGGAATAGTAGGAGAAAACACCACCAGTAAAATAGAAATTGTATCATCCACAAATAACGGTGCAGTTACAGGTGATAAATTGATAGGTGGAATAGCAGGTACAAGTTGGAACACTATAGTAAATAATTGTAATAATAGTGCAGATATAGTAGAGAAAGGAGCAGCAAATAATGAAGAAAGTGTATACAATTACATTGGAGGAGTAGTAGGATATAGTCGTAATAATAGCATAGTTAAAGAATGCGTTAACACAGGTAAAATAATAGGGCTAAATAGTCATGTTGGAGGCATAGCAGGGGTTAGTGATATTAGTGGAATAGAAAAATGCCAAAACAAAGGAGAGGTAACATCAACAGGAAAAGTTGCTCAAAACATAGCAGGAATAGTAGGTTGGACTAATGGAACAATAAAAGAATGTGAAAACACAGGAAATGTAACAGGAGCCTATTCAGATGTAGGAGGAATAGTAGGAGACATTAAAAATGAAGGGGCAACTGTAATATCATGTACCAATAAAGGAATAATAGAAGGTAAACAGCGTGTTGGAGGCATAGCAGGAGTAGTAGGAGAAAACACTACAAGTAAAATAGAAATTATATCATCAACAAATAACGGTGCAGTTACAGGTAATCAATATATAGGTGGAATAGCAGGCTATAGTTACAATACGGTAATAGATAGTTGTAGCAATAATGGAATAATAACAGGAAATGGCATATTTATGACTCCGGACAACCAATACCATGCAAATACTGGTGGAATAGTAGGAGGTGCCGGAAAGCAAAGTGAAATAAAAAACTCAAACAATCATAATGAAGTAAAATCTACAGCAGGAATAGAGGTTGGAGGAATATCGGGTTCTTTAAGTGAATCCTCAATTCACAATTGCTATAATGAAGGAAATATAGGAATTCTAAAAGACAATTTTACCGTGCGCCAAATAGGTGGGATTAGTGGTATTATATCAAATCGGAACAATATCAAATTGCTTTAATACTGGAGAAATAAATGGAGAACACTTAGTCGGAGGAATTGTAGGAATACAAGGCTATAACTCACCAGCATATATAAACAATTGTTACAATAAAGGAATAGTAAAATCGATTGATGGATATGTTGGAGGAATTAGTTGTGTAAATTATACTACAACTGGTAGTGAAATAAAAAATTGCTATAATACAGGAAATGTTAGTGCAACTGAACCAACTAATGATTATATTCGGAGCAATTGTAGGAACTAGCAGTCCAACAAATACAACAGTTACAAACTGTTATTATTTGCAAGGCACATGTGCAGGAGCAATAAACTTAAAAGATACTGTAGAAGCACCAGAAAGTAGAACAGCAGAACAAATGCAAGAAGATGCTTTTGTAACAAAACTAAATGAAGGAAACGATGAAACAGTTTGGCTAAAAGATAAAGACAATAAAAATGAAGGTTACCCAGTATTAAAATAACTTAAAATTAGTAAAATAGAAAAAATTTCTTTAGGTTTTATACACTTAAAGAAATTTTTTTAACCTATTTTGCAATAAGCAAATTATACTGACATTACTTAAAATACAGCTCTTTAATTAAACTAATACTGCTAATTAGCTGCTCATATTTTATTCCTTTTGCGTACTCATAATTTTTTTGATACTTATTCCATTGCTTTTGTAACGAATTATCGCTTTTTATAGAATTTATTACATAGTTCACAGTATTTTTATCATTAATAATGTCATAAGTTTTTCTGTGCTTTGACGTTTCAATTATTGCATCTATTAAAATCTTATTTGATATATTTTTTCCTAAATGCATTAACATATACAAGTCATAATAATCTCTTATTCTTGTATTTAATATGCTTCTTTTTATAACAGATTCATATTTTTCTGCAATAATTGTTTCAATATTATAAGTCCAAATTTCTATACTTCGATTTTCTAAAAGCAAGTTATATCTATAGTTAACTTCTTTATAAGTTATCATATCGCCAGTAGTTACATCTACCTTTAAATCTATTGGCATTTCATCAAAACTTGCTTCCAAATAAATACGAAGTCCACCATAATCGTCATTTTCTCTGATGCTTTCAATATTAATTATTTCAAATTTTATATTATCTCCAATGTCAATTTTTATAATTTCTTGGAGTATATTTGCAAGATTTTTTTTGTCTAATTTAAAACCTTTTATAGTTGTATCCATATCCATTGTTGCTCTATTATCTATACCAATAATAGACGATATCAACATTCCACCTTTTAATATAAAATTATTTTTATATTTTGAAACTGATATTCTTTCAAGTAATCTCTCTAGCATATAAGTTTGCATTATCGCCTGTGGAGCAACTTTTTCTTCTTTAGCTATATTATTTATTTTTGCTTTTAAACTCATAGAATTTTTTATCACGATAGAACCTCCATATATTTTTTTAATACATTTTCTTGATTAAATATTTTTGCATATTTACTTAATTTTACTAAATTTTTATCGGTTCTTTTCATATATCCATTTATTGCATTATTAAATATTTGCAAATCAATTTTGTTTCTATCGCGTAATATATCAATAATTGTTCTTTCTAAATCGTATAGCTTAATTGTTGTTCCATCTTGTAAAGACAATTCAGCTTGTCCTATCAAAAAATAATTACTTTTACTATAATGTGGGGTAATTAGTTCATCTCTTACTCTTATATTATTTTGAAAAGTTAAATCATATTTTAATGGTGTCCTGTCGGTTAAATTGTAAAAGTACAATGCAGTGTTATGTGAGTAAATCCCGGTTTTATATCTTTGCTGTAATAAAAAGAAATCATTTATATTTTTCCCTTTTTTTACATATACACCTTTTTCTTTTCTTTCTATATAATCTACATCACACAATAATTTGATATATTGTTTATGAATATTAAGTTTTTTTACATCTGATGATAAAAGAATGCCATTATTTTCTTCAATAAACCTCTTTAGAATTTCAACATTTTCCATTTTTGACCTCCATATACATATTATAATCAAAATGTATATGGAAGTCAAGAAAATTTTTTAAATATATTTAAAAATTTGGAAGATGCAATATTTTTTTAAAATTAAACCCTAAACAATGAAAACCACTTACTATAAACATATTCAATCATAGAAAAAGCACTAATCTTTTCAACAGACTTTTCTGCAACAATATTAACTTTACCAATTTGTTCTCCATTTAAGGTATAAGTAATACTTCCTAAAACTTGATTTTGAACAATAGGAGTAGATACAATTTCTGGTAAATCTATTATTTGTTCTATATTCTTATCTTGACCTTTTGTAATTAAAATTCCACTATCTGTTTCTAAAATAGCATTAACCTTTGACTCAACGCCTTTATTAACAGCAATTTCTTTTACAAAATCTGCCTTATTTGCAAGTTTTTTATATTGATAATTACTAAAACCATAATCTAATAACTTTTGAGCTTCAGAAAAACGCACTTGAGTTGATGAAGCCTTCATTACAACTGCAATTAAAGACAAATCATCACGAGTAGCACTTGCAGATAGGTTAAAAAGAGCAACAGATGTAGAACCTGTTTTTAAACCAGTTGCACCTTTATAATTTCTAATCAATTTGTTTGTATTTACGAGCTGAGATTTACCATCTCTTAAAGAGTCCATCCAAATAGTAGTATATTTTGTAATATCTGGATGCTTTACTAAAAGCTCTCTAGACATTAAAGCAATATCATAAGCAGATGTTAAATGCCCATCTTCATCAATTCCATGACAGTTTTTAAATGTGGTATCATTCATACCAAGCTCTTTTGCTTTATCATTCATTTGTTTAACAAAAGCTTCTTCAGAGCCTGCCAAATATTCTGCCATAGCCATAGTGCAATCATTTGCAGAAACAACACAAATTGCTTTTAACATTTCGTCTACAGTTAATTCTTCTCTTACATCAAGCCAAATTTGAGAACCGCCCATATTACTAGCATTTTCAGAGCAAGGAATTTTATCTGTGTATGAAAGTCTTCCAGAATCAATAGCTTCCATAATTAGCAGAATAGTCATAACTTTTGTAACACTTGCAGGTCTTAACTTTTCGTGCATATTATGGTCATATAAAACATTTCCAGAATTCATTTCTATTAAAATAGCTCCACCGCACTGCAAGCCTAAATCTGTAATATTAGCAGAGGTTGTAACTGTATTGTTAGGATTATTATTTAAAGAAATTTCATTAGTAGCATTATTAGAAATTATATTGGCACTTGTAGTAGAAGTAGTATTATTTAAAGGCTCACTTTCAGGAGACCACACATAAACACTATCTGAAGCATAGCAAACATTGCAAAATGCATAATAAATGCTACAAAAAATGCATAAAAAAGCTAATAAAATGCAAACTATTTTTAATTGTATTTTGTTTTTTACAAACATAAATACCTCCCAAAATATAAATTAGTAAATTATATTTTGAAAAGGTATTTTTATGACATTTTGAATAATAAAATTAATTTTCGTAAGAAAGTTTTACAATTTTAACATTAACTTTTTCTGTAGTAACATCAGAATATATTTTTATATCATATCCTGTATTATTTTTAAACTTTAAATCAAGTTCATCATATACAACAGTAGCATCTTTTCCTTTTTCTACATAGCCAACTTCTTTTCCATGTTCGTGCCTTTCTGTTACTTTTAGGCCTTTTACCTTTAAAACAGCATCATAAAGAGTAGTACTAATTTGACAATTTCCACCACCATAACCTTTAGACTTTTGCCCACCTATGAAAACACCTGCTTTTTCATAGCCTTCGTCAGGTGTGGGATTTCCAACAGTATCATTAAAAGAAAATTCTTCACCATCTTTTACAATAACACCATTTAATTTAGATGCACTAATTTCTAGGTTATTATCACGATTATCATCATCTACAATAATTTTAGTAGAAAACTTAGAAATTTCAGTTTCAACTAATTTTTTTGTATCTTGAGCGTTATTTTGAGTTTCAGTGGAAATTCTTTGACCATCGGAAGTACCATAATGAGTAGTATTATTGGTATTCCTTTGAGAAAAAATAAAATATGCAATGCCTATTATTACAATTATTCCAATTAAAATAAAAATCCATTTACTTTTCATACAAAAGAACCTCCACGTATAATAAATTTAATCAAAATTAATACTTAAATTTTAATTTTGACTTGTTATCTCAATTAAGGTTTG
>CANQAI010000064.1 GCA_947589265.1 uncultured Clostridia bacterium
TTTTTTCATCAAATGAGCTTTTGGTTTTACTTAAACCTTGTTTTAATTTTTCAAAAAATCCCATAGTTTTATCTCCTTAGTTTTTAATTTTCTATAATATTTTATCATGTTAAGCAAAATATATCAACCTTTAAGAAATATGTGTATAAAAAAGATGGAAAGTATAAATTTCCATCTTTCAAAGTTAATTATTCAAATAAATCTGAGTGACTGCCAATTCTAACTAGTGTTAACACTAATATTTTATTACTTTTAGTATACATTAAAAGTAAGTTGGGCTTTATATGGCATTCCCATATACCGTTCACTTTTAGGTTCTAATAAATGATTTTCATATTTTTCTGGTAATTTTTCATCATTGGCTAACATTGTAACTACTGTTATGAATTCTTTTTCATTAAAATTACCTCTTAGTTTAATTTTTTTGTAATCTTTTTTAAATTTATTGGTTTCTGTAATTTTATATTTAGTCTTCGTCACTATTTAAATCCTCCATTAGTTCTTCTACGTTATCAAAAGATTTATATTTATTAGGATTTTTTGTTATTTCTTTAGCTTCTTTTATTGCTTCAATAGTTTCTTTATTATATTTAGCTTTTTTTATTGCAAAAGGAATACTTTCAGTCATTACTATTTGTTTGAAAAATATTGTAACTGCATCTGCTATATTCATTCCTAATTCATTTAAGGTTTCTTCTACGTCTTTTTTTAGCTCTGGTTCTATTCTTATATTTATACTATCTGTTTTAGGCATTTTATCACCCCCAAATTTCTATATTATGATTGTACCTCATTGTATATATTTTGTCAATACATAATATTATTATTTGCAAATTTTAGTGATAATATTCTATAAATTAAAATTTTATTGATACTATTAATTATATAATTTTTATAAAATAAAATTTATTATAGCGTTACTTCAATTCCTCATCAGTTACAATATAAACATATACATAACCACTAACAATTACATATAAATTACTTCTTAAATTTTTGACTACTTCATAATGAATAATATTACTATTGTTTTGCTCAGCTACATCAATTAAATCATCTAGACTATTAATATTCATAACTTTTAAATCTGCTAAGTTTGGCTCATTTGTTACAGTAACAATTAGCTCCTTATAGTATTTCATAATACGATTAATATTATTTTTATACCTTTGCTCAGGTGTTTTATTATTTCGCTTTGTTATTATTGCAATTATTGTTATACAAATTATGGCACATATTCCACCTAAAACGTAAAATGCAATATTGCTTTTTTCATTTTTTGCTTCTTCTATAATATTTTTATTAATAGTTTTATCATAATTTTCGCTTACTTTTGTTACTTCATCTGTTAAATCTATATCTAATTCAATGTAATCATTAACATTTTTGTCTTCTTCATTTACTTCTTCAAGATTAATATTATATGAAATATTAAAATATACTTTTAAAACAGCATTAATTGTAATTCCATAGTTTTCCTCATAAGAACGTGCTAGATTATTATAATAATCATAATCTATATTTATTTGGTCATTAATATTAAAATTGTCTTTATAAATGCTTGCTTTATTTTCTGAAATAGGAAAGGTTCTATTCCAAATTTCTTTGTGTTGATTATCATTACTTGGCACGGTTCCAACAATTTCTGCACTAATATTATAGTTATAGTCTATGTTCGCTTTTCTGCTTGCTTTAAAGTCATAAACAAAGTTTATTATATATTTATCTACTGATTTTGCAGCATAATATTTACCAGATGGAAGTACTTCTGTTTCATAAAAAGTATTTGGTTTTAATAGTACTTCATAATTACCATTTTTTTGACCTGAATAACTATATATTAAATTTGTATCATTATTTTTTCTAGAGCCTACGTCTATGAATGTAATTGCTAATATTGCCATAATTATAGAAATTACAATACTAATATAATTAACTTTTTTAGCATTACTTTTCATTTCGTTTATGCTTCTATATTTTCTTTTAGTTTGTGTCATATTAATTCATCCTTTCTGAGTTAAAGAAATAATATAGCCATACAGATGGAAATCCTATATATTTTATATGCATTTTATATATTCCTTGTATTTGTTCTGTTTGTACTAAATTTGCATCTGGTGAATTGTTGTTATCTCCTTTTGTTTGGTAAAAAACTATATCATCTACTTTTACTTTGTCTACAACACGATGTATTATATTTTGTTTATTGACTGTGTATGCTATAATAGTTCCTATTGGAATTTCTTTTAATTCACTTTCACTTAGCTTTTTAATAATAACTACATCGCAGGCACTAAATTTTGGTTCCATACTATTTGAAAGTATTGATATTGGCTCATATTTAAATATTCCAAGCATAAAACATATTAGAAATATTGATAAAATAAGTGTTACAGTATAGCTAAGTTTTGCATAATAATCTTTTCTTTTCTTTTTTACGCTAGTATTTTCTTTAATTAATTTATATTTAAACAATAAATAAATTACTATTGCTGACAATAAGCTTAGTGATCCCATTGCAAACCAATCAAAATTAGGAATAATTGGCAAAAGTAATATAACTATTGTATTAAAAATTCTATATATTAAAGTTACAATATAAGTGCATTTTAAGGTTAAATACGTATACAATATATTACAAGCTATTAAAGGTATTATTGTGGAGCATATATATTCAAACATTTCTTCTCTATTTGCAAGAAAATTTGTTATTGTGTAAAAATTCATTTCTAATAAAATTAGTAATATTGTTATATATAATGTTAATGGCTTGTTTTCTTTGTTTCTATCTATAATAATTTCTCTTGTAAATTCAAGACCAATTATTGGAAATAGTTGTGTAATAAAATTTTTTAGTATTGCTATTATATTATGATTGTATGAGCTTTTAGAAAATCCTAGAATAAAGCCGAAATAAAAAATAAATAGCAATATTAATAAAAGAAATTATTATAGCAGGTACACAATACTTTTTATTTATATTAAATCTGAAATAGCCTTTTTTCATATCTAATATTACATATGCAAAAACACAAGTCCAAAACAAAGGATTAATAATATTTATAAATAAAATATTATTATTTATTGTAAAATAGGTTTTTATTAATAAATAAATAGTTAATATTAATAGTAACCCTTTATTTTTCAACTGTTTCATTACTTTCACCTTTTTCGTTTAAACATACTATTCTACTAGCGAAGTTACAATAATATCAGGGTTAAAAGTACTGTTATTTGTAATTACAGTAATATAAACAGATATTGCTGTATCATTTGTAATATATATCCAAGTAGGAATTTCAAAAGTAATGCTTTCACTATGCTCACAAATGACCTCACTTGGAGATATGTCTATTAAACTAATATCTTCATTCCCTGTGAATATATTAACTCTAATATCAGAATAAAGATTATTGGACTTATTATATATATTTAAGATATATTGCTTTTCATTTGGATTGTTTGGCTCATAATCTAAATTTTCTTCGATGTCAAAAGTTTTTACTTCTTTTTCTCCTTGTTTTAATGTTAATGTTGCATTTCCATTAGTTACAGCCTCACCTTTTCTATTTATTTTTATTTTAGATACTCCAAATATTTTTACATAATTTTCCAAAAAGTATTTGGCGTATTCATCTTTGGTCATGGAATTATTTAAGTCTTTTACTTGAAATATAATATTCAAAATAAGCTTTTTTCCGTGGATCAATTCTATTATCCCAGCTAGAATAATCCAATGTCCAAATATTATTTTCCTTTGTTGCATCAATTCCAAACGGAAAATCAATATATCCTGTATCCTCTATTTTTAATTTCCATTTATAGTAAGTTTGGTTTGAGTCATTGTCAACTATAATTTCGTAAAAAAATACATCTTCCATTTGACTAGTTTTTACAAAATCTAATTCTGGGTGCCAGTCTTCATAAAAGTCTAAATTAGCAGTTACATTACCATTTAAGTTTAAATTAGTTTTTAGCAAGCTATACCCATTTGCCATAAAAATTAGTATTAGTAGAAAGCCTATGAAAACTATTAGTGTTAATTTTTGATTTATAAATTTTTTAAAATTTCTAATCATTTATTACCTACTATTTCTGGACATATTCTATAATTCCAGTAATTGTTTTTGTTGTAACTTCTGGCACTTGCTCTATATTCTCATCATACATAACTGTTACTGTAAATGTAGTGGTTTCCCCTGAGTTTAATGTTTGTGCTGGCTGTGTTGTTTCATATTTAATTGCAGGAGACCCATTTTCCTCATCTGTTGTAAATGTTGCACTTTGTAAGGTAGCATTAATTGTTCCTGCATTTTCTATTGTAATTTCATAAACAATTTTGTCTCCTGGTCTTGAAAGTTCTGCATTAAAAGTTGCACTTGTTACTGTAAATTCTGGAGTTCCGGCATTAGCACCTTCACTTACAGATAATGCTTTAATTCCTGTAATTCTTACATTCCATTCTCCTATAATCTGGGCTGTTCCATTTATTGTTAATTGTGTAGCAAATTCAGAATAGCCTACTGCCATTATAACTATAACCGTTAGTAATGCTATTATTATAATGTTTTTGCTATTTTTCATTTGTTTTATCCCCTTCCTTTTTCTAATGTAACTATTTTTATAGTTTTAGTATCTTTATAATAATTATATGAGCCAAGCTTGCATCTGTTACATTTTTTGTGATTTTATATTAAAAATATTTTTTCAAAAATTTGTTTTCTTTAACATTAAACGTTGCCTTGGCTACAGTTCTGTATAAGAACTGGGTTGATAGTAGGCTACATAAATAAAAAATAAACCATTCTGCTGTGCTAGGCTAATGGTTTATTTTTAAATCTTTATCTTGGCAAGACCACATATGTGGTTTGTCATTTCCTATATTTATTATACACAGATATTAAAAAAATGTCAAATAAAATTTAGAAAATTATAGCCATTTATACAAAAAACTACTAAATTTCGATATATCTGATTTTCATATCTATCTGTTCTATATAAAAGTTCGAACAGATTCGTCATTGGAACGATTATGTAGGTTATTTGCGAAAAATATACCCATTTATTATAGTGTTCCTCCCACAATTTGCTCAAAAAAAAATAATTCGATTAATCAACTGATATATAAATTATAACATAATAAAAATAATTTTCAATAGCTGTTGCATTCGAAACAAATGTTTGGTATAATATTGCTATATATAATTACAAGGAGCTGATTTTATGAATGATGATGAAATTGAAATAAAAAACAATGCAATTATTCATAAAGATAAATCTTTAAATAGATTAGATTTGTCTTTTTTGAAACATATAGAATTAAGCGAATACAAAAAAAGTGAATTATTAGCATATTGGATACATGATTACGCAGTTTATCATGATCAAGAAAGAGATTTTGATGTTACTAAATCTGGCGTATTTCATAGAGGAGATATAATAAAAGTAAATCTAGGTTTTAACATAGGTAGTGAATTAGGTGGATTACATTATTGCGTTGTATTAAATAAAAAAGATAATCCCAAAAATGGAGTGTTGAATATTGTGCCATTAACATCGAAAAAAGAAAATAAAAAATATCCTAAGTCTTGTGTAAATTTAAGTAATGAGCTTTATAATATTCTTAATCAAAATATTCAAAAAGAAAATAAAAGATTAAATAAATTATTAACTAAATTAGATGATTTGGAAGAAATTCCAAAATCTATACAAGAATCTATTTCAAAAGAAATGAAATATATAGACCAATTAGGAAAAGGTATTAATCAATATAAAAAAGAAAGTATGGTTTTAATTAATCAAATTACTACAATAAGTAAACAAAGAATATTTTACGATGTTGTTTTAAAAAATGTACGTTTATCAAACAAAAGTCTTGATTTAATTGATGAACAAATAATTAAGTTTTTTACCAAATAAAGAGGAGAGTTGCTTT
>CANQAI010000065.1 GCA_947589265.1 uncultured Clostridia bacterium
GATTAATAAGATAGAAGGAATAGACTTTATAGAAAATATAAATAAAATAATTAATTTCTGATACCTTTATATAAGCTTAAGTATTTTATTTTTTTCTATATTATAGTATAATCATTAAGAGAAGACTTAATTATGGTAGCCACAAATAACAACTCGCTATTTGTGGGGTGTTAATTTTTAAACTTTTTTGCTATTTTTAAAACGAAAGGAGCAAAAAAAATATGGATATCATTAAAATTGGAAAATTTATAGCAGAAAAAAGAAAAGAAAAAAAATTAACACAAGAAGGCTTGGCAGAAAAACTAGGAGTAACATCAAAAACAATTTCAAGATGGGAAAATGGAAATTATATGCCAGATATTTCCTTACTTAAACCATTAAGCGAAGAATTAGGCATAACAGTAAACGATTTAATTAGTGGAGAAAAGGTAGACAAAGAGCATTATCAGGAAAAATTAGAAGAAAATATCATCAGTACAATAGATTATACAAGTAAAAAAGTACATGAAAAAAGTAAATTAATAGCAGAAATGCTAATGCTTTTTGGAATTGGGCTTATATTTATAGCATTTACTATATTTCAAGCAGAAAGCAGCTGGGGCGCAATTTATTCTGTACTTGGATTAATTATATCTTTAATAGGATTTTCTAAATTTAACAAGAAAAAATCATATATAAAAAGACTATTTTTAAATTTGGGATATTTCCTCTTAATTTTAATATTGTTAATAGGAATAGACTATGCAAATGTAAGATTAAATAAAGTAGCACCAAGATTTTCTTACTTAATAAAAACAACGGAAGACATGATTATTTATAAAGCACCACTTTGCAATGTTTATAGAATAAATAGAAATACAAAAAATGAATATTATATAGTTGATACAAAAAAATCTTATACAGAAGAAACTGTACCAGTAACTCCATTTAATAGAGATGAGGCAGGCATTGACAACATTATAAAATTTAAGAATGAATATATAGGTAATAACAGTAATGACAGCCATTTAATAGATAGTTTGCCTCTTTCAGAGTATGAATATGAGTTTGAAATAGATACAAAAAATTTAGGATTAACTATTGACTATCATATTACAGACTGGTATATAAATGAAAATCAATATTTAGAAAAATGCTTATTATATAATACAGTATCTATATTTTCTTTAATTGATAATGTTCAAAGCATTACTTTTAATTTTAGTGGTAATTCATATAAAGTAAATAGAAAGCAAGTTGAAAGCTTATATCCTAATTATAATGATATAATAAGTAATGAACTAAATAAAAATAATTTCAACCAATATCTAGAAAATAAAATGAATGATAATGAATTTATAAAAACAACCTTTAATAAAATATTTACCAAATAAAATTTGAAAAGATTAAGAAAGGAATAGTAAAAATGAGTTTAGTATTAAAAAATGTATCAAAAACATTTGTAGGTAAGTTAGTAGTAGATAATATTTCTTTTACTATGAATAAACCTAGTGTATTTGGATTATTAGGAACAAACGGAGCAGGAAAAACAACAACAATAAGAATGCTACTTGGAATTATTAAAAAAGATAGTGGAGACATTACTTGGAAAGAAAAAACAGTAGACAGAAAAAATGTTAATTTTGGGTACTTACCAGAAGAAAGAGGCATATATCCTAAAACAAAAATAATTGACCAATTAATGTATTTTGCAGAATTAAAAGGAATGAAAAAAGAAGAAGCATTTGCTTCTATAAACAAATGGGCAAAAGAACTAAAAGTAGAAGAATACTTACAAATGCCAGCTGAAAAGCTATCAAAAGGAAATCAACAGAAAATACAATTTATGACAGCAATAATACATAATCCAGAATTAGTTGTACTAGATGAACCTTTTAGTGGACTAGACCCAGTAAACACAGAAATTCTAAAAAACATTATAATTGATTTAGTGAAAAATGGAAAATATGTAATAATGTCAGCACATCAAATGGCAACAATAGAAGAATTTTGTAGTGACATTTTAATACTAAACAAAGGAAAAACAGTATTAGAAGGCAATTTAAAACAAATAAAAGAAGAATACCCTGCAAATCGTGTAGAAATTGATGTAAAACAAAATATAGATAATTACATTAAAGAATTAGACTTAGAAATAGAAAATGTAACAAATAATAATTACACTATAAAAATAAATGAAGAAGACAGGGCACATAAGCTTTTGAATAAACTAATTAGTGAAGGAATTAAAGTAGACAAGTTTGAAATTAAGAAACCTACTCTAAATGACATATTTATAGAAAAGGTAGGTGAATAAAATGAAAGATATAATTACAGTAATGAAATTTACCATAAAAGATATGGTAAAAAGAAAATCTTTTATAATATCAACTTTAATTATTTTAGTATTAATAGTATTAGGATTTAATGTACCAAACATAATAAAATCATTTAGTAGCGAAAATGTTGGAGAAAAATTACTAATTATAGATAATGACAACGTTTTTGAAGGAAACTTAGAACTTTTAAAACAAACTGATTTAGGATATGAAATAGAAATTGGAACAGCTAACTCTGATGAAATAAAAGAAAAAATAGAAAACGAAGAAATAGACGAAGCTATTATAATAGAAAAACAAGATAATAATATAAAAATTAGGTATATAGTAAAAAATGCAACTATGCTTGAAGAAGTACCTGAAAATATAGTAAATTCAATTAGCTCAATATATTCAAATATGCAGATTAGCAAATTGAATTTAACAGAAAAGCAATTACAAGCAATTACACCTAACTTTGAAGTTAGCATAGAACAAACAAGTGAAGAAGTACAAGGAAATGTATTTATTATGATGCTTATGTCTATAGTACTATTTTATGCCATATATTTCTGTGCTTATCAAGTATCAAGCTCTATAACAACAGAAAAAACTTCAAAAATAATGGAAACATTAGTAACATCAACAAATCCTACAACAATAGTATTAGGAAAAACCTTAGGAATAGGAATTGTAGGGTTATTGCAAATGATATTACTTGTAGGAACAGCATTTATAAGTGCAAAAGTATTTTTAGATGCTGAACTTTTAAATGCAGTACTAGGTATGTCTAATATTACAGTATATTTAGGAATTATTACAATTATATACTTTATATTAGGATATTTTACATATGCCCTATTATATGCTCTAACAGGCTCAACTGTAAGTAAACCAGAAGATATACAATCAGCAAATAGTCCAGTAGCAATACTTGCTGTTGTAGGATTTTATTTGTCATACTTTACAATGATGAACCCAACAAGTGAGCTTGATGTATTTGCTTCACTATTTCCAATATCATCACCATTTTGTATGCCATTTAGAATTATGATGGGCCTAGCAAGTGAAACAGATGTAGCAATATCTATTGCAATTTTAATAGCCACAATATTAATTATAGCTAAGGTAGCAATAAAGATATATTCAAATGCAATATTAAACTATGGTACAAAAATGAGCCTTAAAGATATAATAAATATTTATAAGGATAAACAAAATTAATATTTGATTTATTAAAATAAATACTTAAGCTGTAGAGGAGATTAATATGAAAGGCAAAGCTATAGCTCACAATTTTTCGAAAAAAATGAAAGGTATTTTTTAGACCAATTAAATGGGAAAAATTGTAAAAAATCACGAAAAGCTTACGCCTACAAAGAAAATAAGCAACTTATTCGCCAAAACCCTTGAAAATATGACAAAAATGTAATATAATTGTAATATAAGGCTGTAAATTTTATATGCAATTAGGAATTACAAAATCCGTAAGTCAAAAAAATGTAGCTATGAAAAAATGTGGGAAATATGTAAAATGCTGCTATTGACACGATATTAAAACAAAAGTAAAATAAATTTAGAGAGTAATATCAGGAAAGAGGGTAAAAACAATGAAATTAAGAAAGGGAATATCAGTAGCTATATTATTGCTTTTAACATCAATTATATTAAACTCATTTGGAGCAGTACACGCAACAGTAGCTGAGCCTGGAAAGAACTTAAACATTAAGTTTCTAAGAGATTCAGGCTATGGATACGAATTATCCAATACACAAAAAATTGTATGGAAAATTTATGAAGTAGGTAATGACATAGGGCAAACCATATATTGCTTAAAGGGTGGACCTGGCTTTGGGTCTGCATTTAATTCAACAGGTCATACTTCAACAGCACAACCAGAAGGATTTAACTATAATCAATATTTTGATTTAAGAAAACCAGACGAAATTACACAAACATATAAAAGTGTTTTACCTCAAAATGATGAAACTTATGCATCTTTAATGTGGCTTTTTGATAATTTCTATGCTCCAGCAGAAAAAAATGCATCAGAAGAAGAAATGAACAGAGCAGAAGAAAACAAAACAATATTATTAGAAGCTGCTAAAAAATATGCTAATGAGCAGGGATTAGAAGGAGACGACCTTGACTTTTTAACAGATGATGATATAGATGCAGTACAACAATTAGCAGTATGGTATTTCACAAACAGTGATGGAGATTACAATGCAGAGAATAAAACATTCGAATTTAGACTAAATTCAGTAAAAGATACTCCAGATAGTGTAATGAAGGCTCTAAGTGAATTTAGCAGTGATGATGGTTGGGAGAGATCTACTGCTTGTAAATTATTATTCCAATACCTAGTAAATACGGCAGAAGCAAATTCAAGCTATAATTATAAAGAAATATCAGAAGAAAAACCAGTAGCACTAGATAATACAACAATTACACAAACAAAACAAAATGGTAGATTAATATTAGGACCATATAAAATAACACAAACAAGAGACGATATTGAATATTCACTAAAAGCAGAGGTAACAGATGGAGCCGGAAATAAAGTTACAGATGTTACATATTTAGATAAAGATAAACTTGCTACTGATAAAGATATAAAAGCTCTAGTTGGACAAGAGTTTTACATTTCTATACCAGAAAACACAAATATTAAAAACGTAGAATTAAAAATTACAGGTTCTTTCCTTGCAACAAAAGCAACATATTGGTCAGCAGAAAATCAAGACCCTCAAAAAGACCAACCAGTTGTTATTATAGAAAAAGAACAAGTACCATTTGAAGATGAAAAATCTTATGTAGAAAAACAATTTGACTTATCATTAAGAAAATTCATCATAAAAATTGGAGATAAAGAAGTAAAAACAGGAGATGAATATACAAGAGAGCCAAAAATATCAAATGAAGAAAAAGAAGCTTTAAAAAATGGAGAGACTACAACAGCAGAGAAAGTACACCCAAAAGATGCCTTATCAGTAAAAACAGGAGATATAGTATTATACACAATTAGAGTGTATAACGAAGGTGAGGTAGCAGGTTATGCATCTGAAGTAACAGACTACTTACCAGATGGACTAAAATTCCTAGAAAACAGTGAAATAAATAGACAATATGGATGGACATCAACAGACGGAAAAACTGTAAAAACAAATTATTTAGATGGAAAATTACTTGAAGCATATAATGGTGAAACATTAGACTATGAAGATTTATTAATAGAATGCGAAGTAGTAGCAACAGTAGGAAGCCAAGACCAGAAATTAAGAAATATAGCAGAAATAACAGAAGACAAAGATAAAGATGGAAACCCAGTAGAAGATAGAGACTCTATACCACATGACGTAAATAAAGATAACTATCAACCAATGGATCAAAAAGAAAATGATGGTGATGATAATGACTATGAAGACTTAGTATTAAAAGGAGAATATTTTGACCTATCACTAAGAAAATTCATAGCATCAGTAAATAATGGAAAAGAAGAGAAAAAATATGATAGAACTCCAAAAGTAGATGTAGGAAGTCTAGCAAGTGGAGACTCTACTACAGCAACATATGAACA
>CANQAI010000066.1 GCA_947589265.1 uncultured Clostridia bacterium
GCTATATGTTATTTTTTCTCCAACTACTACTCCCATACTTCCCATTAAAAAGCCACTATCCATAATGCAAATTACAACCTTTTCTCCATTTATATTTCCTGTGCCACATGCTACTGCTTCTTTAAGCCCAGTTTTTTCTCTTAAAGTTTTTAATTTTTTAGGGTAGTCATCTAGTTCCAATGGATTGGTAGTTTCTATGTCTAAATTAAACCTTTCATAAGTTCCTTCATCTATTATTAGTTCTAGTCTTCTTTCTATATGCATTGTAAAGTAATAACCACAATTAGGGCAAATATTTAAGTTATTTATAACTTCTTCTTTATATAAAATTTCACCACACTGCTCACATTTAAGCCATTTTCCTACTGGTATATCTACATTTGACTTTTTATTTTTTACTGTTTGGTTTTCTCTTTTTTTTATTTTGTCAACAATCATTTTATTTTATCATCCCTTTCAATATTTCATTTTCAATAAATGAAGTATCAAAATTTCCTCTAATAAAATTAGGGTTTCTTATAATATTGAATAGGAAGTCTCTATTGGTGGTAACTCCATCTATTACTAACTCTTCTAAAGCTCTTCTCATTTTTGCAATAGCTTCATTTCTATTTACTCCAAGCACTATAATTTTTGCAATCATTGAATCATAGTTTGGTGGTATAACATAGCCATTATATATTGCTGTATCTACTCTTACACCATTTCCTCCAGGTAAGTTTATTTCTTTAATTTGTCCAGGACATGGCATAAAGTTTTTGCTAGGATCTTCAGCATTTATTCTACATTCTATTGAATGGCCTTTAAATTCTACCTCTTTTTGTTTGATTTTTAGTTCTTCGCCTGCTGCAATTCTAATTTGTTCTTTTACTATGTCTATACCTGTTCTCATTTCAGTTATAGGATGCTCTACTTGAATTCTAGTATTCATTTCCATAAAATAAAAGTTTTTGTCACTATCTACTAAAAATTCTACTGTTCCACAACTAGTATACCCAGCTGTTTTTGCAGCTTTTACTGCAGTCATGCCAATTTTATTTCTTAATTTTTCATCTATTGCTGTTGAAGGGGTTTCTTCCATTATTTTTTGATGTTTTCTTTGAATTGAGCAATCTCTTTCACCTAAATGAACTATGTTTCCATGTTCATCTGCTAATATTTGTATTTCTATATGTCTAGGATTTTGTATAAATTTTTCAATATAAACTTCATCATCATTAAATGAAATCTTCGCTTCTTGTTTTACTATATTATAGTTTGTTTCTAGCTCACTGCTATTATTTGCAACTCTAATTCCTTTTCCTCCACCACCTGCTGCTGCTTTTAACATAACTGGATAGCCTATTTCTTCTGCAACTAATATTGCGTCTTTTAATCCTTTTACGCTTCCATCTGAACCTGGAATAACTGGAATTCCTGCTTTTTGCATAAGTTTTTTGCTATTGGATTTATTTCCTAGTAATTCTATAACTTTTGAACTAGGCCCTATAAATTTTATATTAGATTCTTCACATATTTTTGCAAACTGAGAATTTTCAGCCAAAAATCCAAATCCTGGATGTATACTATCTGCGCCTGTTATATAAGCAGCCTCTATAATATTTTTCATGTTTAAATAACTTTTATTAGATGGTGCTGGACCTATGCAAATTGCTTCATCTGCCAAACGAGTATGTAGAGCATTTTTATCTGCTTCTGAATATACTGCAACCGTTTTTATATTCATTTCTTTGCATGCTCTAATAATTCGAACTGCAATTTCTCCTCTATTTGCAATTAATATTTTGTTCATTTTCTTTTTTATTTCCTCCTTAAACTAACGCAAAAGTAAGTTCTCCTCTTGCTACTATCTTGTCATTTACAGAAGCTGTTGCTTCTCCTACTCCAATAGGACCTTTTTGCTTTATAATTTTTACTTCTAATTTTAGTCTATCACCTGGAACTACCATTTTTTTGAACTTCATTTTATCAATTCCACCAAATAAAGCATTTTTCCCTTTATTTTCTTCCATAGATAAAATTGCTATTGCTCCTGTTTGTGCAAGAGATTCTGCAATTAGAACTCCTGGCATTATTGGATTGCCTGGGAAATGTCCTTTAAAATACCACTCACTTTCATCTACGTTTTTATAGGCTACTGCACTTTGACCTGGTACATATTCTTCAACTTCATCTATCATTAAAAATGGTTCTCTTTGAGGAATAATTTTTTTAATTTCTTCTTTGTTTAGCATATTTTTCTCCTATTCTACCCTAAATAAAGGACTTCCATATTCAACTGGCTCTCCATCTCTTACAAAAATTTCTGTAATTTTACCAGAAAATTCAGTTTCTATTTCATTCATTAATTTCATTGCTTCAATTATGCAAACAGTATCACCCTTTTCTACTAAACTTCCAACTTCTACATAAGGCTCAGCACTTGGAGATGGTTTAATATAAAAATTACCAACCATTGGAGATTTTATAATGTTTCCTGTTTTTTCTTCTTTTGCTTCTACATTTTCCGAAACATAATTTTCTTCTGTGGTTAATTTGCAAGATTGACTAGTTACTTCTGTTTCTTGTTGTGTTTCTTTTTTCATACTTATTTTTGTTCCATCTGGAAGTTCTATATTTATTGATGTTAATGTTGATTTTTCCATATCTTCCATTAATTTTTTAATTTCTTCATAATTCATTTTAAAATTCTTTCCTTTCCTACCTTATCTAGAAGGCATACATATATGCTTATTTTTATTATTCTTCATTATATTTTTTTATTATAATACTTGCATTATGCCCACCAAAGCCTAAAGAATTTGACATTACAATATTTAAGTTTGCTCTTCTTGGTTCGTTTGGAACAATATCTAAATCACATTCTTCATCTTTTTCTTTGTAATTTATTGTTGGTGGAATAAAATTATTTTGTATTGCCTTTGTGCATATTAAAGCTTCTAATGCACCAGCTGCACCTAATAAATGTCCTGTATTTCCTTTAGTTGAACTTATCATTATGTTTTTGCTTCTTTCACCAAAAGCTATTTTTATTGCTTTTGTTTCAGTAGAGTCATTTAAGTGTGTTGATGTTCCATGTGCATTAATATAGTCTATGTCTTCTGGCTTAACATTTGCGTCTTTCATTGCTCTTATCATAGCATTTGCTGCACCAATACCTTCTGGGTCTGGTGATGTTATATGATAAGCATCTGTTGTAGAGCCAAAGCCAATTACCTCTGCATAAATTTCAGCTCCTCTTTTTTTAGCATGTTCTAGTTCTTCTAATATTACCATTGCTGAGCCTTCACCCATAACGAAACCTGTTCTTTCTTTATCAAAAGGAATGCTTGCTCTGTTCTTATCAGTAGCTGTTGATAGGGCTTTCATATTTTCAAATCCTGCAACTCCTATATTACATATTCCAGCTTCTGTTCCTCCTGCTATAATAACATCTTCATAGCCTTGTTTTATTGTTTTATATGCTTCTCCTATTGCATGTGTAGAAGATGCACACGCTGTTACTATTGACATAGATTCACCTTTAAAACCAAATTCTATTGCAATATCTCCAGCAGAAATATTAGTTATAGACATTGGTATAAACATTGGTGAAATTCTATTGTTTCCTTTTTCACAATATATTTTACATTGTTCTTCAATAGTAATTAATCCACCTATTCCAGAACTTACATAAGTTCCTACTCTTTCATAATTTGTATTTTCTTTTGTAATTCCACTATTTTTTACTGCTTCTCTTGCAGCAATAACTGCAAATTGGGTACATCTATCAAATCTTTTAGATTGTTTTAAATCAAAATAATCCAATGGGTTATAGTTTTTAACTTCTCCTGCAAGCTTTGTTTTGAAAGTTGTAGTATCAAATAAAGTAATATTATCAATACCACATTTTTTGTTTTCTATTGAAGCCCAAGTTTCATTTGCAGTTTTTCCAATTGGAGTTATTGCTCCTAAACCTGTTATAACTACTCTTTTTTCCATTTTATTGTATCTCTATCCTTTCTATATAATTTTAATTGTAATTATTTTTCTATTTACATTAGCATACCACCATCAACATGTATAACTTGCCCTGTTATATATGAACTTTCTTCAGATGCTAAAAATTTTACTACATTTGCAACATCTTGCACTGTTCCCATTCTTCCCAATGGTATAGAGTTAGCAATTTCTTCTTTTATGTTATCTTTTAACACATCTGTCATTTGAGTTTGTATAAATCCTGGTGCTACTACATTCACTAATATATTTCTTGAAGCCACTTCTTTTGCCAAGCTTTTTGTAAATCCTATTATTCCGGCCTTTGAAGCTGCATAATTAGTTTGTCCTGCATTACCTGCAACACCTACAACTGAAGATATATTAATAATTCTTCCAGAGCGAGCCTTTATCATATATGGTATTACATTTTTAGTTATATTAAATGTTCCAACTAAATTAACATCTATTACTGCTCTAAAGTCTTCTTCCTTCATTCTCATTAATAGTGTATCTCTTGTAATTCCTGCATTATTTACTAATATATCTATCTCTCCATATTCTTCTATAACTTCTTTTACAAATTTTTCACAATCTTCAAAATTAGAAATATCACATTTTGTAACAAAACATTTTACATTATTTTGCTCTATTTCTCTTTTTGTATTTTCTACATCTTCATCTTCTATGATATAGTTAGTTGCAATATCATATCCTTCTTTTGCAAATGTTAATGCTATTTGTTTTCCAATGCCTCTTTTGGCACCTGTAACTAAAACTACTTTGTTCATTGTTTTTTCTTCCTTTCTGACTAATTAATAGTTGTATTTATATTAAAGCTCGAATAGTACTATTTTTCGCATATATAACTTATTGTTTCTTTTAAATTATTAATATTACTTATATTTAATATTTTTATTTCTCTTTCAACCGGTGTTCTTTTTACAAAACCAGATAATGTTTTTCCTGGTCCTATTTCTATAAATGTATCTATTCCTTCACATAGCATTTTTTCTATTGTTTTCGAAAATCTAACTGGATTTATAATATGTTTTGCTAAAATTTCTTTTATATCATCTGTATTTTTATAAAATTCCCCATCTAAGTTTTTAATAACTTTTGTTTCAAATTTATTAAATGTAATATTTTCAAGCTCTTTTCTTAAGGCATTTGAACTTTCAATTAATTTTTCTGTATGAAATGGGCCAGATGTTTTTAATTCGATTGTTTTTTTGGCTCCCATTTGTTTTGCAATTTCTTGTGCCTCTAATACTGCTTCTTTTTCTCCTGAAACTACAACTTGCCCCACATTATTATAATTTGCAGGAACTACAAATCCTGATTTAACTTGTTTACAAGCTTCTTCTACTTTTTTATCTTCTAAGCCCATAATTGCTGCCATTTGCCAGTTACCTTCTGGCACTAAATTTTGCATATATTCTCCTCTTTTTTGAACGAGCTTTATTCCTTGTTCAAAAGGAAGGCTTTTACTATGTATTAATGCTGTATATTCGCCTAAACTTAGTCCTGCTAATATATCAGCTCTTATATTTTCTTTTTTTAAAATTTCTAATATTGCTAAAGAGTTAGTAAGTATAGCAAGCTGTGTATATTTTGTTTCA
>CANQAI010000067.1 GCA_947589265.1 uncultured Clostridia bacterium
CTTCACAACAAAAAATATTTAATGGACGAATTAGTAAAAATTAAAAAAGTAATAGATAAAGAATTGCCAGAAGCTTCAAAAGAAGTATTAATGGTACTAGATGCAACAACAGGTCAAAATGCAATAGCACAAGTACAAGCTTTTAAAGAAACAGTAGATATAAATGGAATTATTTTAACAAAGCTAGATGGAACTGCAAAAGGTGGAGTAGTAGTAGGAATTGTTGCAGAAAACCAAATGCCAGTGAAATTTGTTGGAGTTGGAGAGCAAATAGATGATATGGAAATTTTTAGTAGCGAAGACTTTGTAAAAGCTTTGATATAGTAATGAAGGGAGAATATAAATGGAACAAGCACAAAATCCTGAAAAATTACAAAAGCAAACATTATTAAAAAAGATTACAAGAAAATGGATAGTTTTAGCATTCTTATTAGTAGCAGTTATAGTAGCTTATTTTATTTATAGAGGAAGCTATTTAGAAACATTAGAATTAGGAGAACAATACATAAGCATATTTTGGCAAAACTTAATTTATAAACTAATCACATTTGGAGTTAATTTTGTACTTTTATTTTTATTAATATACATTACAAATAAAAGAGTAAAAAAAGGCTTAACAGCATTTTTTGAAGATGAAAAAAAGCCAATGCCTAAAATGTTAAATAAATCAATAGCCTTTATAGCATCAATTATAGTTAGCTTTTTTGTTACAAACATAATTATAGAAAAATTTATGTTATGTATTAATGCAACAAATTTTGCATTAACAGACCCAATATTTGGCTACGACATAAGTTATTTTATTTTTGTACAACCTTTTATACAACTTATACTAAAATATCTTATTGGAATTGCAGCAGGGCTAACAATATATGGAATACTTTATTATATTATTGCATTTAATATTTATTTTGATGGCATAGATAGAGAAACATTAAAGAAAAACGTTTTAACTAAACAGCTTTGTACTAACATTATGGTAATTGCCATTTTAATAGCATTAACTATATTTATGGAAACATTTAATGTTGGACTTCAAAAATTTTTAAATTTACAAGGTACAAGCACATATGGAATTTGGGGAGCAGGACTTTCAGAAGTAACTATAAAGCTATGGGGATATCGTATTTTATCAATAATAATTGTAGTAACTGTTGGAGTAGCAATTCATTATTTTAAAAAGAAAAATACAAAGAAAATAATAATGTCACTAGCAGTTGTACCACTTTATTTATTAACTATGCTAATTATTTTAGCAGGATTTGAATTTTTCATTGTTAACCCAAATGAATTAGATAAAGAGCAAAAATACATTGAAGCAAATATAAATTATACCAAACAAGCCTATGGAATAAATATAGAAGAAGTAAATTTATTAGAAAATGAAACAATTACACAAGAGGAATTAGAGCAAAATGCTATAGTAGTAGATAATTTGGCTATTACAAACAAAGATATTGTTTTAAAAAATTTAAACACACTTCAAACCAATAAAGGCTATTATACTTATCGTACAACACAAATAGCAAATTATAATATTAACGGAAAACAAAGTTTAGTATATGTTTCACCTAGAGAAATAGCATCATCTTCAGGTACATACAATAATAAAACCTATGAATATACGCATGGATATGGCTTAATTATAACTTCTGCTACTTCTGTTGATAACAAAGGAAACTTAGTACATTTACAAAAAGGATTTACAAACTCTAATGAAAATGTAGTAAATATTAATGAGCCAAGAATTTATTTTGGATTAGAAACAAACAACACAGTTATAACTAATAGTAGTGGAAAAGCAGAATTTGATTTTCCAATAGAAAATTCAAACAAAGCAGAAAATGCAGAAAATGAATATTCTGGAACTGCAGGACTTAAACTTAATTTTTTAGATAGACTAATTTTATCTATAAAAGAAAGCAATTTGAAATTAGCATTTTCTGGTTCAGAAAGTAAAATACTAATAAATCGTAACATTATAGAAAGAGCAAAAACTTTAATGCCATATATTATGTATGATGAAAACCCATATTTAGTAGTAACTGATGCAGGAAGACTTGTATGGGTATTAGATGGCTATACCTACACAGAAGCTTATCCATTTTCACAAAGAATTTCATTACAAACAAATAATTTATTAGAAAGAAAAAGTATAAACTATATTAGAAATTCTGTAAAAGTATTAATAGATGCTTATGACGGAACTATTAAATATTATATTACAGATAGAAATGACCCAATTATTATGGCATACCAAAAAATATATAAAGACTTATTTGTAGAAAAAGATACTCAAATTCCTGAAGATATAGAAAAAGGATTTGTTTACCCAGAACTTTTATACAACATTCAAGCTGAAATAATGGAAAGATATCATAACATACAAACTGACGTATTATATAGAGGAGACGATATATGGGAAGTTGCAAAACATAATACAAGTAATGTATCTAATAAAGTGGGAACACAAATAGAACCATATTACACAATGTTAAAAACGCAAGATAGCAGTAATGCAACATTTGGATTAGTTTTGCCATATACACAGTATCAAAAACAAAATATTACTTCATATCTAGTTGGGCTATATGAAAATGGAGTACAAAAACTAACACTATACAAATACCCATCAGATAGTAACATATTAGGACCAATGCAAATTGATACACAATTAGAACAAGATGAAAGAATTTCAAAAGAAATAGAAAGTATAAATGTTACAGGAACAAAGCTAATTAAAAATATGATAGTTGTTCCAATAAATAATTCACTTTTATATGTAGAACCTATATATCAACAATACATTAATGAAGATGTATCTACGCCAATTTTAAAGAAAATAGTAGTAGCATCTGGAAACAAGGTAGCCATTGGAGACAGCATAGAAGAAGCATTAAATAACCTAGTATCTCAGTATGCAGTTGATATTGAAATAGAAAATACAGATGATATAAATGGATTAATGGAGAGCATTATAAAAATCAATAAAGAACTTAAAAAATCTAGTGAAAGTGGCAACTGGGAAATGATGGGAAAAGATGTATCTAGGCTTCAAGAACTAATTAACAAACTAGAAGCATTGTTTAAAGAAGAAAATAAAAATAAAGAAAATGAAAATAAAGTAAATATAAACCAGTAGACCATAACAAATAATGCATAAAAATTATAAAAATCTCCATCTTAAATAATAAGATGGAGGTTTTTATGTTCAAATTTAAAAAAGAAAAGAAAGAAAAAGTAGAAAAAGAATTACTAGAAAGTGTAGATAAACTAAATTTCACACTATCAAAGAATAATGTATTAGAACTTGCAGAATTATTAGGAAATAGAAAACAATTACTAATAAGAAACTTTATGACAGGTATAGCAAAAGGCATAGGAATAGGAATTGGCTTTACAGTACTAACAGCAATTTTACTAATAATATTGCAAAAAATAGTAACATTAAACATTCCAGTAATAGGGGACTATATAGCTGATATTGTAGAAATAGTACAGAATAGTAGATAGAATTATTTAAAATAAACTTATTTAAATTCAAAATTTAAAACTATAATAAATTAATGTTACATTTTTGTTACGGATGTATTACAAATTAATTAAATTTCGTAAATTACTATGCAAATTTAAAAATATGTGTTTAAATATATTTATAGGTGTTAAATATATAAAAACATAAGTAGCCAAAGAAAAAATGGAGGAAAACAAATGAACCAGCAAACCTTTGCGACTGTAGAGAGAGACTGCCCAACAAATAGAAATAATTAACAAATCAAAATATATAATTAAAATTAGAACTCATAGATTTTAATAAAAATTTATGAGTTTTTTGTTTAAAAATAAAAAATATAATAAAAAGTGGTAAAAAGAGGAGAAGAATTCCTTCATCTTCTTCAAAATATCTGGTATTTTTGAAATAGTAGCCAGTCTTTTGAAATCGTAAGCAAGAGAAATAAGAGTCGCCTCAACTTTGACGGACTCAAGACCTTTACGAAGGAAATAAGTATACCCCAGAGAACGTTTAATAGTGCCAAAAGGGTGTTCAACAACGCATTTACGTAAAGTATAAACATCGGGATTATCATCAAAACGTTTCTGAACAGTATCTAAAATATCTTGATAAGAATTACGAGTAATTTTTCTACCAGCAAATGAATTAGTACATTTGCCGAAATTAGGACAGTTGTAGCAAGTAGAACAAGAATACTCAGAGCCGATAATAGAAGTATCTTTGTCAGATTTAGATTTTCTTTTACGAAGATATCTAGAGAAAGTAAGAGTTTGACCAGCAGGGCAAGTATATGTATTTTTGTCAGGATTAAAAGTAAATTTATCAATAGAAAAATCGAAATTGTCAGTAGCATTTTTAGTTTTAGGGTGTTTAACAAAAACATGAGTACCAAGATTTTCACAATGAGCAATTTGTTCAGCATTAAAGTAACCCATATCAGCAATAGAAGCATCTGGGATTTGCTGTAAAGTATCTTTTGAATTGTTAACCATGTTTTCTAATTGATTAGTATCGTTAATATCATTAACAACATCAGAAGCAATAATAAGAGAATTTTTGCTGTCAACAGAGGTTTGCATATTGTAAGAGATATTAGAATTACCATGAGAAGTCATCATACGAGAGTCAGGATCAGTAATGGTAATTTGAGACAAATTGTTGTCAATCATATTTTTTTTAATGGAATTAAATTCATCAAGTTTATCTTTGTAATGATCAATTTTTTGTTTAATAGGAAGAATAGCCCTTTCATCAACATCAATAGAGCCTTCAGCAGATTTTAATTCATGAAGGTATTTATCCATTTGAGAGTTAAAGAAAGAAATAGTAGCATCAATTTTGTTAATAGAATAGTATTTGTTACGAGAATTTTGAGCTCTAATTTTGGTACCATCAATAACAACTTTTTTAGCATCAATGAAGTTAGCAAATTTAAGGAAATCAATAAATTTTTTAAAAGTATTTTTAATAGGTCTTTTGTTGTTTTTAACAAAATCAGCAATGCAAGATTTAGCAGGGGTAGCATTGTTTAAAAGCCACATAAGTTCAACATTTCTGGTAGCTTCTAGAGCAAGCTTACGAGAAGAACGAATACCATTAACATAACCGTAAATATGAAGTTTAAGAAGATCAGCACGACTATAAGGCTGTTGACCACGAGCAGAAGGGGAAAAAGTTTTAAATTCTAACTCGTCCAAGTTAAGAGCCTGAACAAAAGCATCAATAAGTCTAACGGAGCTATTAGAGTCAACGAAGTCATTAAGAGAAAAAAGAAAAGTTTGATTTCTATCAAAACCAGAAAGATATGACATAAAAATCACCTCGCAAAACAAATAATCTAAAAGAATTATATCAATAAAAGATAGAAATATCAAGGAAAACAGAGAAAAAGAAGGACAAACCTTAATTTTATTTTTAAATTCTAGTTTTTAAAGATATGTATTTTAGTTTTGGACAAAAAAATGATAAAATAAT
>CANQAI010000068.1 GCA_947589265.1 uncultured Clostridia bacterium
CGTTGATTTAGCCTTAAGTAGAATAAAAGAAAGAAATTCTGAAATAAATAAACACGAAAATTATGAATCATTAATGCAAGCTAAAAAAGGATATGAAAAATTATACAATTCTTTTGGTAATTTAGAAATTATTGATGCAAATAAAAGTGTTGGTGAAATTAATAACAATGTCAAAGATACTTTAATTAAGAGAAAATTAATTACTCGTTAATATAATTAAAAATAAATGATGATAAAAAGTTTTTAATAACTAAAAATCATCTTTTTATTTTCTTATGACATTTATTATGTAGGTTATAACTGAGTTAAAATTATTCTATAATTTCATATATTTCTAAATCTTTCAAAAATTCTTTTTTTCCATATTTCTCAAAATCTACAACTATTATGTCTTCATTTTCTTCGAGTACTTGTCCTATACCATATTTAGGATGTTTTATTTTTTTAGCAGAAGATTTGGTATCAAATAAGGCATTTAAAGAATCTGATGAATTATCATTTATATTTATTTGCTTTTTCAAATCTGCTAAAGAATTTGTTTTTAATGCTTCTTTTTCATCAGTTTCTACCAAATGACTTGGTATTTCTTCTAAAAATTCACTAGGTGAGTCAAAAACTCTAGGTTCATCTGGATTTGTATAATATGAGATTTCTAAAAAATCTTTTGTTCTAGTAATTCCTACAAAAAACAATCTTTTTTCTTCCTCGTATTCCTCTTCATTTTCATATTTTTGCCTAATAGGAATAAGACCATTATTTACTCCAATAATATAAACATATTTAAATTCAAGTCCCTTAGATGCATGTAAGGTCATTAATTTAACACAATTTTTTTCTATATTAATATTTTCATTTAAAATATTAATTCCATATAATGCAGATGAATTAATAAATTCAGATATTCCATCTTTTATTGATATTTTTTCTTCTAAAATAAGATTATTAATTTTTTCTAATAGAATCATAATTAAGTTTTTATCCGATTCATAAGATGAAGATGTAGGTTTAATATTAACATCTAAATTATAATAATCATATATTTCAAAAATATTTTCAAATTTTTGTGAATTAAAGTTATAAATTTTATTTATAAAATCATTTTTCTTTTCTTCATTAGAAATCATTTTTTTTATTTGGCTTTTAGTAAGATTTAATCCATACTTTAAATCAGTAGTCACTTTAATTATACTCATAACATCTAAAGTATTAAGAGAACACTTTAGTAAAGAAACAAACCAACACAAAACTGGAATAGAACTCAATGTTTTTCTATAAGAAACTTCATAAGGTATATTGGCATTACCAAAAACATCTGATAATGTTTGTGTTTGTCTTTGTGTTCTATATAATATTGCTATATCTTTATACTGATTACCCAATTCTACTATTTTTTTTATTTCTTCCACCAAATATTGAGCTTCATTAAAAGAATTATAATGTTTTTTTATTGTAATTTTATTTTCAATCTCGCGTGTGCCAACCAAATCTATTGGCTTATTTAAAACACTTTTTGCTACTTCCAAAATACTTTTTGTTGATCTGTAATTAATAGGAAGTGATAAAGTAGTAGCATTATATTTTTTTTTAAATATATTAAATACATCTTTATTAGTATTTCGCCAACTATAAATTATTTGATTTTCATCACCAACTACAAACATTTTTGTTTTAGCATCTTTTAAACTATCAATAAGATCAAGTAAATCTGTGCTAGAATCTTGAAATTCATCTACAATGATCCATTTTGGATGTAATTTGTTTTTCTTTAATAAAGTTATAGTGTTAGAAATTAAATCATCAAAAGTCATTTTATTTTGTTTTAATTTTTCAACTTTTAATAAATCATATAATTTAAAAAAGTCATCATCATATCTAGGTGTAGAGTTCGATAAATATGCTTGTTTTTCTTTTTCTAATCTACTATGTAATTTATTTATGTATTTTATTTTTAAATTATTATCAAAAATAATCTCATTTGCCATATCAAGTTCTTCTTCTGGATCAATTACAGAAAAATCATTTGTATAACCTAAATCAAATATTGGCAATTTTTCTTTTAATAGTGCTAATGCAACACTATGAAAAGTACCGCAATATTTTAAATCATCAGGGGTTAAGTTTTTATTTACAGATAATAATCTATCTTTGATTTCTTGTGCTGCTTTATTAGTAAAAGTTAATATTATTAAATCCTTAATATCATACTTTTGTGATAAATATAAAACTTTAGAAATTAAGACAGTTGTTTTGCCACTACCAACATTAGCAGAAACTATACAAGCATCATCTTCATTAATAACTGCTTCTTTTTGGTAGTCATTTAGAGATAATGTATTATCAGTTATATTTTCTATTTTGTTTGAATTTTCTTTTTCTTCTGATATTAGTTCTTCTTTATCATTTAAAGTTTCATTGTTTTTGTTGTCAGTTAAACCAAATAACTTGTTAAAAAAATTCATATTAAGATTCCTCTTCTAAAACCTTTATTATTATTTTTAAAGAACCATTATCTTTATCAAATTCTATATAATGAGCAAATATATTTTCTAGTTGTTGTATATTATTTACATCTTCAATCCAATCTTTTATAAAATTATTATCTACATATAAATAAATTGTATTATTTATAACATCGACTTTTTTTACATCTTTAACAAATTGTGATAGATATTCATTATTTTCATCTAACTTTAAGACAAATTTATTCCAATTTTCTTTTAGAGTAGACATTTTAAAATCTTTACTTATTTCTGTAAACGAAAAATTAATAATTTTATCATTATACATTATTTCTTTTTCTGTTTCTAATAAATTCCTTAGTCCCCATAAAACATATCTCTTATCTAAATGATAATCGCCAACACAAGCAGAGCATCCATCTTTACAGCTACAATTTGATACTAACTTGATAGCATTTTCTATTATTGTACCAATATAATCATATATCTTTTTTGAATAACCAAGACCACCCTTATAGTTATCATAAATATAAATTAAATTTTCTAATCCATTATCTGATAGGCCTATTCCAGTAGATATATCTTCATCACTTGACATAGTAGTCATCATTGCTGAACTTTTTATAGCAAAAGCCATACCTCCAGAATAAGATCTATATTTTCTATCACGACTGTTTTCAAGTGGCTCTTCTATTTTTTGAAAGAAATTTGTTACATATCTAGGAATACGAATCCAAACTGCTTCTGTATCCATATTCTTTTCAAGTGTTGGGTTATCCATTGGTTCAAATCCTATATTATTATGATTATTAAATTGTATATTTTTATGACCTTTAATTATATTTGTTACATTTAAATCGCCAAATGCATATTCACATTTTTTATAAGTTCCATTTTTAAGTTCATTGATAATACTAAAATTTTGAAGTAAAAATGGTACTGTATAATAATTTACACTGGTTGGTTTTACAAAAATTTTTTTCATATCTAAATCAATTTTTTCAACCATATACATATTACCTTCATGCATATAAATACATTTATCGTGACAATCTCTAAATGCTATAAATTCATCTATATCTTCAATATGAGTTTCATTTGTAATGTCAATCATTTGATAACGTTCTGGATCAATATTCCTTATGCTATAATCACCTGCAGGGTATTTACCACCACACCAAACATAACGCCCATTTTCTTTTCTAAGTTCGTTATTTTTTAATAATATTGGAATAATCTCACTTAATTTTGAAAACATTTTTGCATCATCTAAAGTTAAAGGTAATTCTGCAGATGCAGATCTTAAATGGGCCATTTGAATATAAATATTATCTTTATCAATTATTGCATTTTCACTTTCTTTATTAAATAGCCAGTCTGGATTAATAGCGACAAATTGATCAAATGGTCTATCATCTAAAATCATATAATTGGTAGCAGGTATTCCTTTTCTTCCAGATCTACCAGTTTGTTGCCAAAAAGATGCTCGAGTACCAGGGAATCCAACTAATAATGTTGTGTCAATTTTTCCAATATCAATTCCAAGTTCAAGAGCATTAGTTGAAACTAATCCATTTATAGTACCATCAATCATTTGCTTTTCAATATTTTTTCTTTCTTCTGGCTTATAGCCACCTCTATAACCGGCAATTTTATCTGCAAAATTTTTACTGCTAATACCATCATATTTTAATTGCTCTCTACTTTCTTTCAATATTACTTCAACTGCATTACGAGATTTACAAAATGTTATAAAATGATTATTATTTAATACTAATCTTGGTATAATATCTTTTGCTATATCATTAATATGAAGTTTAAAATCAGTATTTTTTAAAAATGGTGGTTGAATTAATTTAAAAGTTTTTTGTGATGATGGCGAACCATCTTTATCAATCAAAACAAAATCTCTATCACACATAAGATTTGCTAATTCTATAGGATTATTAATAGTTGCAGAACTACATAAATATTGTGGCTTAGTATTATAATACTTACATATTCTATTTAATCTTTTGAATATATTTGACATATGAGAGCCAAAAGCACCACGATAACTATGTAATTCATCAATAACAACAAAATCTAAATTTGCAAAAATGAAATTATTATTAAATTTACTATGATTTGGTAGAAATGCAGAATTTAACATATCTGGATTAGTTAAAATAATATTTGCATTTGAACGAATTCTAGCTCGTTCATTAACTGGAGTATCTCCATCATATACTCCGGCATTTATTCTATCTTGACCAAAATAATCTAAAAACGGTTTTATTGCTCTATATTGATCACTTGCCAATGCTTTAGTTGGGTAAACAAAAATAGCACGTGTAAGTGGGTTGGATAAAATTCTATTAATTACTGGTAGTAAAAAACTTAATGTCTTACCACTAGCAGTTGAAGTAGTAATAATAACATTATTTCCTTTATCAACTTCTTCAAACATTTCAGCTTGATGAGAATATAATTGATTTATTCCAATACTAGATAGAAAGTCAACTAATTCAGAATTTAGTTGTGATGGAATATCTTTATAAACAGCTTTTCTTTCTGGAATAATCTTTTCATATATAACATATTCATCAAACATTGATTTTCTTTGAAAATTATTATTTATAGCTACATCATCTTTACTGTTACTAATATGTTCCATAAATTATAAACTCCTTTCTTGTGTTTAATTTTTTTATGTAATCAATTTCACTAATTTCAAAAAATTACTATTTATGCATTAATTTTATAATCAGATTATACTACTTTTTATAGTATTTTAATAGTGTTTCAAGCAAAAAAGAGAACCCTTTATAAAGTAATTCTTTCCTTAGTAAACCTTATAATAAAATGCACCATTCTTTTTGTTTTATTTTTTTAAAACGAAAACATCAATCCGAACGGATTGATGTGTATCTCAAGTTCAAACTATAAAAGTTCGAACAGATTTTCCATTGGAGCAAGTGAGCGGAATCGAACCGCCGTCTCAACCTTGGCAAGGTCGCATACTAGCCGCTGTA
>CANQAI010000069.1 GCA_947589265.1 uncultured Clostridia bacterium
ATTTTTACATACAAAAATTCCAGCGATTTCTCACTGGAATTTTTGCTTTCGGGTTCCTATTCTAGGACACCCTCTTTATTTTTTTATTACTAGTTTTTCCAAAATGCTTCATATCCTCTGTATGCTTCAAATAAGTCAAATTTGCTAGTTACCTCATAAGGTGAGTGCATTGAAAGTACTGGTACTCCACAATCTATAACATCAATTCCTTTATTGGCCAAAATATAGGCTATGGTTCCTCCACCACCTACATCTACCCTTCCAAGTTCTGCAATTTGATATCTAACATTGTTTTCTTCAAATATTCTTCTTATTTCTGCTACAAATTCTGCATTTGCATCTGATGCTCCACTTTTTCCTTTTGCGCCTGTGTATTTATTAAGTCCAATTCCTCTTCCTAAATATGAACTATTATTTTTTTCTGATACGCTTGCATAAATTGGGTCTAAGCCTGCATCTACATCTGCTGATAGCATTTTTGAATTACAGAATACTTTGTCTAATAAGTTAGGGCGATTTACTCCTAGTTTATTTAAGATTTCTGAAATGAAAGTGTCAAATGCATGTGATTCCATTCCTGTATTGCCCATGCTTCCTATTTCTTCTTTATCTGCTATTATGCAAACTGCCGTCTTGTTTGGATTTTGTATATTCATAAGTGCTGTTAAAGATGTATATACACATATTTTATCATCTTGGCCATAACCTGCTACCATACTATTGTCAAATCCCATACTTCTGCATTGCATTGCTGGTACTAATTCTAGTTCAGAGCTTAGTAGGTCTTTTTCTGTTATTCCATATTTTAAATTTAAAATGTTTAGTATATTTAATTTTACTTTTTCTGGAACGTCTGCATCAAATGGAATGCTACCTATTAATAAATTTAGGTCTTCTCCTTCTATTCCTTCTGCTAGTTTTTTCTTCATTTGTTCTTGTGCTAAGTGTGGTAATAAATCTGTAATTGTGAAGATTGGGTCTTGCTCGTCTTCTCCTATTTTTACATTTATTTTTTCACCATTTGTTTTTACAATAACACCATGAATGCTAAGTGGAATTGCAGTCCATTGATATTTTTTTATTCCCCCATAATAGTGTGTTTTAAAATATGCAAATCCAGTGTCTTCATATAGTGGATTTGGCTTCAAATCTAATCTTGGTGAGTCTGCATGTGCCCCAACAATGTTTATACCTTCTTCAATGCTTTGATTTCCTATTACTGCTAAATACATACTTTTCCCACGATTATTGTAATAAACCTTATCTCCTGCATTTAAGTTTTCATATTCATATATTGATTTAAAACCATGCTCTCTTGCTATTTGTTCAGAGTTTTCAACAATTTCTCTTTCTGTTTTTGACCTATTCATATAATTTATATAGCCATTTGCGTAATCAAAAATTGCTTGTTTTTCCTGTTCTGATTTTTCTTCCCAGCCATTCTTTTTTTGGTTAAATAGCTTTTTCTTTAATTCTTCTGCTTCATTTTTATCCATAAATTTATCTCCTTTCTCTTTTTCGTAATTTATTTTATCATATTATTTCAATTTTAGAATACCCATTTTGAAAAAAATAATTCTTTTATGTAATATTTTTTAAAATCAGAAATATATTTTTATTAATTTACTATTTACTTTTCTGTTAATTTATAGTTTAATAATCTTAGGTTATAGAGAAAGGGGTACATATATGGAAGAAAATCAAGAAAATAAAGATGAACAAGTTAATGAAAGTGCTCAAAGTGAAAATGTTCAGAATGAAGTTACAGAACAAAATAGTGAAAATGTTCAAAATGAAGTTAATGAGCAAAATACTTCAAGTGTAGATGACAAAACTGTTAATTTAAATTATACTGCCGAAGATTTAAAAAACGAAACAAAACAAACTGTAGATAAAATAAAGGAAACTATTAAAACTGCAGATTTAAAAAAGGATTCTAATGCTGCTAAGGGATTCTTTTCTTCATTTTTTAAAAACCCTTTAGAAACAATTAAAAAATGTGCTTCTGATAGCAAGTCTAATTTTTTAAGAGTTGCTATTGTTATTTTATTAGTTTGGCTTGTAGCATTGTTTGTTAGTCAAGCTTTTTCAATTACTAATAGGTATTTATTTGGAACATATGGAAGTTTTTCATATTTCTTTAAGAACTTGTTCCATAATATTTTTGATGTTATTAAAGAGCTAATTGCTCCAATTATTAGCATTGCTGTTTTATCTGGTTTGGCTTATGGATTTAATAAAAAGAAAGATAAATCTTTTTTAACTGTTGCATCTACAATAGTAATTGCACATATTCCAGTTGTTATTGCTAGTATTGTTAACTTATTAGTATTATTTGGAACTGAAATTTCAAAAATTACAAGCCATTTTTCATCTTTCTGTAATGTTTTATATGTTGTTCTTCTATATTTTGCTATTAAACATTTATCAGGAGAATCAGAAAATAAATCTTATTTTTGGAAGTTTGCTTTAATCATGGGTATTTTCTATGCTGTTAAATTTGTTTTTAGCTATTTAGGAATTTATTTATAATTCTTTGAATTCGTATAGATACAGGCAAGTAAAAAGGAACTAGAGAATAATTCTTCTTTAGTTCCTTTATTCAATGATTGGATTTTCAATTTTAATTGATATTTCAGCTTTCTTATTTTTCACATTCTAATTTATAATATCATTCCAAGTACTAATATTCCAATATTATCATTATAAATTTCATTAAACTGAGAAATTTGGAGTGGATTTTCTCCGTATTCCAGCTTCTATTGTATACCCAGGTTTTTTATAGTTTTGAATAAACCAGTCCTTATAACCAGCAAAGCTTGAATTGTATGGGACTTCTGCTAATTTGTATCCTGAAGCTTTTGCAAATGTTTCTCCTATTTTTTTTGCTTCTGGTGGCTCATAGTTTAAAAATTGTGAATAAATTTCTTTGCCTTGTGTGTGGTATGATATTGTTAAATTAAAGTTATGCTTTAATGTAAAATTGTACAGTGAAATGGCCTCTGGTTCTGTTAATGGTCCTTTTCCTACGAAGTCTCTGGGTGCTGGCTTTGTAAATCCTTGTGAAAATTTTATTTCTTTTGCTTTTTCCCATTTTGCTGGAAATTGCAAATTTAAATCCACACCTCTCGTGTTTAAAATATACCAACCACAAAGAAAATTTAATAAAATGCAGTAATCATCTATATTGCAGAGTATTTCGATATTAAAGAAATATTCTGTTTTTTTATACAAAATTACTGCTAGAATTGGAGTGGTTTTTACCACCTATCTATCAAAATATGGAAGATAATATTATAAGAAATAATATTAAAAATAATACTAAAGTACAGAGAAAATTCATTTCAAATTATACTAATCAAAGACAATATTCAGAAGAATTTTTAAATAGTTTATATGCAAATTTTAAATGAGTTTATTCGTTTTTTTGCAGAAAGATATGATTGAACTTATAGATTAAAAACTTGACTTAGATGTGTGGCAAGAAATTAATAAGAGCAAGTAAGATTATAAAATTTACGAAATATTTAAATTTTATTTACTTTTTATGTAAATTATAGTATAATATGGCTGTCTCATAACTATTAAATTTCTAAAGATTTAGCAACTTGGAGATGCAATAGTTAAATAACTTTTAGAAAGGGGAAATACCTTATGACAAGAGACAATCAAACTTTGGCCGAAGAGACCTCTTTGCGGAAGGATATGGCTGGCAATTTAAGGTTGCCTACATCTCCTGAAGCAACAGCAGAAACAATTTCTGCAGAACACCTCGCGTTGGGTCCGTTAGATGGACGCTATTCACAGATTGGCAAGAAACTTGCACCTTACTTCTCCGAATATGCTTTGGTAAAAAACAGAGTTAAGGTTGAAGTGATGTGGCTTAAATTCTTGCTCGAAAATGTTAATGGCTCTGATATTTTGGATGCCTTTGACATGGACAGACTTCCGGAAATTTTGGCAATTTACGAGAACTTTTCTGATAGTTCTTTTGTCAGGGTTAAGGAAATCGAAGCAGTCACAAATCACGATGTGAAATCAGTTGAACTCTTTGTTGCTGAAAAGCTCAAAGAAATGGGAATGAACAGTCTTATCAGCTTTGTGCACATTGGATGCACTTCTGAGGACATTACCAATCCTTCCTATTCCAACATGATTTCTACAGCTCTAAAGGAAGTTTGGATTCCGGCAGCTAAAAAGCTGATTGATAGCATTTCTAATATTGCTATTGAACATGCTGATACTGCAATGCTTGCTCATACTCATGGTCAGCCGGCAACTCCAACTACTGTTGGAAAAGAACTTACTGTGTATGCGTATCGCCTAAGAAAATCGCTGGAGAATTTGAAATCCATCAAAACTCGTGCGAAGTTCAATGGTGCAACTGGTAACTATGCAGCAATTTCTGTGGCTTTCCCTAATGAGAACTGGCCTGTATTGTCCAAGTTATTCATTGAAGAATATCTGGGATTAGATTTTAATCCGGTTACAACTCAGATCGAAAGCCATGACTACATCTGCCATATTCTTGATGGTATTCGCCATTTCAACAATGTTCTTAGGGACTTTGATTTAGATATGTGGTTGTATATCAGTATGGACTATTTTAAGCAGATAGCAGTCAAAACTGAAGTTGGTAGTAGTACAATGCCTCACAAAGTCAATCCTATTCGCTTTGAGAATAGCGAAGCCAATATCAAAATAGGTAATGGCATTTGTTCCGTACTTTCTGATGAGCTTCCTCGTTCTCGTATGCAGAGAGATCTTTCCGATTCTTCTTTACAGAGGAACATCGGACTTGCATTTGGCTATTCACTTCAGGCTATTGAACAGACTATAGGTGGCTTGAAAAAAGTAGCTGTAAATGATTCAAAGATTTCTGCTGACCTCGATAGCAAGTGGGAAGTTTTGGCTGAGCCAATTCAGACTGTACTGAGGAAGTATGGTATTCCGGATGCATACAATCAGCTGAAAGAGCTTACGAGAGGAAAAAACATCTCGAAGGAAGCTATTCAGGAGTTCATCAAAACTCTTGATGTTTTGTCCGATGAGGACAGAAAAACACTTCTTGAGCTCACACCTTCAAGTTATATCGGTCTTGCAACCAAAATTGTGGAAGATGAGCTGTAAAGCTATAATCCACTCCAGTCAAAAAGGAGAGCCGTTTCCATTATGGATTCGGCTCTTTCCCTTTTATAAATGAAAACTTAGATGAATTTATCAAAATTGAAGAAATAATAAATGAAAACAATCAAAAACGCAAAGTCGTGTAAT
>CANQAI010000070.1 GCA_947589265.1 uncultured Clostridia bacterium
TGTTCATATGTTGCTGTAGTAGAGTCTCCACTTGCTAGACTTCCTACATCTACTTTTGGAGTTCTATCATATTTTTTTTCTTCTTTTCCATTATTTACTGATGCTATGAATTTTCTTAGTGATAGGTCAAAATATTTTTCTTCTGGTACTATATTTTCAAGTACTAGGTCTTCGAAGTCATCATCATCTTGCTGATTTTTATTTCCATAGTTTGGTTTATCTACATTGTTTGGTATAGAGTCTCTATCTTCTACTGTTTCGTCTCCATGTTCGTCACTATGTTTTGTTATTTCTGCAATATTTTTTAGTGATTGTGAATTTTGAGTTGCAACTACTTCACATTCTATTAATAAATCACATGAGTTTGTTTCATTAAATTCACCATCAAATGGGCTAAGCAATCTATTTTCTAAATATTTAGTTTTTACAGTTTTTCCGTCTTCTGATGTCCAACCATATTGTCTATTTATTTCACTGTTTTCTAGGAATTTTAGTCCTTCTGGTAAATAGTCTGTTACTTCTTTAGCATAAGCTGGAATTTCACCTTCGTTATATATTCTAATTGTGTATAATACTATGTCTCCTGTTTTTACTGATAAGGCATCTTTTGGATGTACTTTCTCTGCTGTTGTAGCTTCTCCATTTTCTAATTTCTCTAATTCTTCACTTGATATTTGTGGTTCTCTTGTGTATTTATTTTCTGTTTTTACTTCATTATCTCCAATTTTTATGATGAATTTTCTTAAAGCTAAATCAAGTTGATAGTTTTTTAGCGTTAAATTAATTTTTCCAGATGTAAAGTCCATTGTAAGCCCTTTTATTGTTGAAAGTACTTGTGCATTTGTTATAACATAGGCTTCTTCTTGTTGCTCTACTGTTACTTTTAAAGTAATAGTTCCTGGTTCTTTGCTATATCCTGTTGGTGCCTTTGTTTCTTCTATTGTAATGGTTTGCTCTCCTTCTTCTTCGATTGCTATTTTGTTAATTTTTAATTTTCCTTGAGCATCAGTAGTATAAATTTGTGGTTCGCTACCATTAACAGTTATTTTAAATTCTGCTCCTTGTAATTTTTTTGTATTGTTTTGTGAGTCTACTTTTTCTAGCTCTAAATCATAATCTCCTATAATTTCTATTACATATAGTTTTTCAAAATCGTCATCATCTTGCTGACCTGGAATGTATTTATCTCCTTTTTCTATTTCTGTGTCTTTGTATGTTGGAAAGTCTGTATCTTGTGGTAAATTATCATCTTCTATATTGTCTTCTGGTTTTGAATTGCTATTTGTTAAACTATCTGCTGTAGAATCTCTATCTATTATAGGTTCTTTATCAGCATCTAGAAAACTTGCAATTTCTGCGATGTTTGTGATTTTTTTGCTTGTGTCTATACCTTCTTTTATTTTGCATCTTATTTGAACATCTATGTAGTCAAGGCTTTCTTCTGAAAATGATTTTAGCAATACTTTATCTTCATTTTGAGTTCTTGATGCATAAATTTCTTTTTGATTTTCAGAATTTGTAGTTTCTGGTGATGTAATATCTGTTGTTACTGTTTTACCTCCCTCTGATAATACCCAACCATATTTTTTATTTAAATCATCATTTGACAAAAATTCCAATTGTTCTGGAATGTGGTCTTTTATTGAAGTTACATAACCATCTAGTTCACCTTCATTGTATACACGAATTGTATATGTTACAATGTCTCCAATTGAAACACCTATTGGTTTTTTAGAATGTTCATATTCAGCTGTAGTATTGCTTCCATTTGCTAGTTCTTCTGTTTTTATATCTGGGGTTCTTTGATATGTTTTGTCTTCTTCTCCAGATGTTATTGATGAAATGAATTTTCTTAATGATAAGTCAAATACTTTGTCTTCATAAGTTTTTTCTGTAGTAAATGATTTTATTATATTTTCTACAATAACTACTGGTTGATTGTTTGCTGGATCAGGATTTGTTTCTGACCAATATGTAATTTGCCTTACGTATAATTTAATTGATAGTTCTAGTTTTACATTTTTGATGTTTGTATTTTCTGGAATTGAAATATAGAAGTTTTGTCCAACTAAAGTTTTTATATCTTCAACTTTGGTGTTTTTATCTTCTTGTAAATATTCAACATTTTGAACTTCGCTTCCATCTCCATTTGTTACCTTTGCTTTTAAAGTATAGTTAGCACCACTAGTTAATTCTTTTATTTTATATGGACCTAAAATTAGTTTACCATCTTTTTTTGTAACTTTAACCTTCGTATCTTCTAATTCTATTGGCTTTTCTTCTGAAGCATTGTTATAATTATAACTTGATTTTGACTCAGCTGTATTTACTAAATATTTAAATAATGCTTTGCAAGCAGTTTCTCTTTCCCAGCCGTTATCATCTTCGAAGGTATTATCACTTAATGACTTTCTTAAACTGCTGGCTTCATTTTTTACTGAATTTAATTTAAATGAAAAATTTCCATCTGATGATACACAGTAGTCATCATCATGATTTGTAAAATGCCATATTGCTAATTGTTGTACTGCATCTATGTCATCATCTGTTAAAAGGTCAAGGTCATCTCCATCTTCTGATTGTTGCTCATCTGCATATTTTTTAGCAGCACTTAATAAACTTTCTTTGTTTGCTGTTGCTCTAGCTTTTTCATCATCTGATGCATTTTCTACTGCTGGAACATAAATATTATCTAAAAGCCACATTAGAGATGTATAGTTGCTTTCGTCTTTAGGCAAAGCATTTTTATATGATTCTGGTGAAATATTATTTGGTTCTCTTAAATTAAAATATTGATTATATGTAAATACCTCTTGTTTTTCTGCTTCTGAAGGGCTTGTTGAAGAAAAGGTATCTCCAAAGCCCGGACCACCTTTTAAGCAATATATAGTTGCATTATTATCATTATTTACTTCATAAATTTTCCATACAATTTTTTGTGTATTAGACAGTTCATAGCCATAACCCGATTTTCTTAAAAATTTAATATTTAAGTTTTTTCCAGGACTAGCTTGAGCTGCATTTACACTATTAAAAATTCCAAATATAAAAATTGATAGAAATAATAATACGGTTAATAAGGTGATTTTTTTCTGTTTCATTTTTTATCTCCTTTAGCTTATTTGAGCTTTTCCTTTTACTTAATTTATTGCCTTACACTTAGTTGTATGAAAAAGTTTTTACATATATTAATACTTATATTAATTAAACAATTTATTAGAACTTATGTCAATATCAATATTTTACATATTTGGCATTTTATTACTTTTTAGTTTTTTTGTTGCTACGGATGCTTTTATTTTACATTTTTATATGTAATATTAAATATATGTTACATTTTTATTTCAATTTTACACATACTACATATTTTGCTAGGGCTAAGCCTTTATTCTGCTTTTTAGGGATAATAAAAAGGCAAGATGAATACTCATCATCTCGCCCCTTTTTAAAAATAGATTTTAAAAGTTCTAATTTTGCAATAGTTTTTTTGCTTTTTTATTGTATTGTTTCTAATCAATTGAACTTTGTACCAATGTGCCATTTGCAAAATAATTATTAACTGTTTTTCCATCTTTTGATTTTATTCCGAAATCATAACAATCTTCTAGTCCTTTATATTCTTCTATATTAGTTAATGTTTTCCAGCCCTTTTCTGTTTTTACTTTATCTCCTATTTGTGGTTTTTCATAACCATTTCTTCTTGTTAGTGATCTCCAGCCTTCTTTTGTATATATTGGATGGTAATCTGTTACCTCTAGATAACTTCCGTCTTCAAAAGCATATTTTACAAAGTTGGTTGCATTTTTATGGATATATACTTTTGATACTATTCCTTCTTCTAACTTATTTGTTTCAAAATTATAGTAAACTATTGTATCACCATTTCTTACATCTTTTGCTAGAGTAGTTTCATTATTTAGGTTTGTTAATATTAAAGAGTCTCCCCTTACACACTCCGCAAAGCCACCCGTACCATAAGTGGCACCATCTGCGATTTTTTCATCACCAAGCACCACGTCAGCCGGCTGCCCATCATCTCTCTGACGGCCCAGTATATTGTGATCATAGTAAACCATGCCCATGTCATCAATGATGAATTCATCAGGATGTTTTTGGACAAACTCCTTCCACGTTGTTCCTTCTTTTGCGTGATATGTCTCTCCGTCAATTGTAAATGTAATCATATTCCCTGTTTCTTCTGAGCCACCATCTCTTATATTATTTATTATTCTGCTAACCCCATCTCTGTCATAATATACCAAATTATAAATTTTAGCGCTTATACTTTCTTCTGCTATTTTTATAACTTTTGTACTTGCTAATCTCGTTGAACTTGCTATTCCTTGTTCTTCTAAAATATATATGTCTTTTTTAGTATCAAAACTTCCTTTTCCTGTTGATAAGCCTGGTCCAACTAATTTTCCCACATTTATTACATTGTTTTCGTCTATTATTCCTTCTTGTCTTAAATATAAAATTAAGCTTGTTTGTGTTTCGTCTTCTATATCTTTGAATAAATGCTCTGCTGCTTTTAATTGAAGGGCATCATCTACTTGTGCGTTTTCTGTTGCTATGGCTGCTTGCTTTGCCATATTTATTATTCCATCTTCTCCTAATACAAATGTTATGGTTACTCCGGCTAATATTAAAAGCACTACTATAGTAACTACTAACGCTATTAAAGTTATACCGTTAGCTTTACTTGCAGTGCTCAAAAAATATGGCTTGTTTCCATATAACCCTTTCCCTTCTCTTTTATTTTCTAAATTGTAGCTCTCTCTCTCTCTCTCTCTCTCTCTACTCTTGCAATAGTTTGCTGTCATTCTAATTTTCCTCCTTTGCTTTCTTTTTAATCATTTTCATTTTTCTAGGATAATCTCTTGATTGAATTAAATCATATTTTCCATTACTTGTAAATAATTATTTTTAATATATTATAAATGTAATGTATTTGTAATATAAATGCAATAATTTAGATTCGACATTGCCATCCACTCACTTCTCCTAAATTATTTTCCTATATTTCAATTTTGAGTGTTAAGATAGTATAATTTTATATCTTAATGTTGTAGATAAAATTTCCATAAAAATAAGCCTTGAACTTATTTCTAAATTCAAAGCGAAATTTTTTATAATTTTGCCAACAATGTCGACAGTTTTTATTTATTTAGTATTTCCCAATAACCTTTATAGGTTTTTCCAACTCTCCTAATATAGTTTTTCTTTTTTAAAAT
>CANQAI010000071.1 GCA_947589265.1 uncultured Clostridia bacterium
GAATGAAAAAAAGAGTAATTCAAATTGAAGAAGGCAATATCATAAGAGATGATAAAAAAGGTGGGTATAACAGTGAGGTATAGTATTTTTGGTTATTTAATTGGAGAAGGATTTAGAAATGTATTTAAAAACAAAAAATCTACAATAGCATCTTTAGTTATTATGTGTGCAACAATGTTTATATTTGGTATATTTTATATAGTTGGCGAAAATGTAAATTACATTACTGAAGCTGTTGAACAGCAACAAGGAATGAGAGTTTTCGTTTATGATGACGCAACAGAAGAAGCAGTAACACAGCTAGGTAATAAAATAAGAAACTTAGAATATGTTAATAAAGTTACATATGTTTCCAAAGAAGAAGGCCTAGAAGAAGTAAAAAGAATGTTTAAAGAAAGAAAAGATTTATTATCTACATATGAGGGAGAAGAAAATCCTTTTAAAGCTTCTTATGTTGTAACATTAACAGACTTAAATCAAGTAGATGAAGTTCAAAAACAAATTGAAGGCTCAGAAGGTGTGGCAGAAATTGTTATTAGATCAGATACAATACAAGCATTATTAAAAATAGCAGATGGCGTAAAAGTAGTTACAATTACTATTTTGGTAATATTAATATTTATTTCAATATTCATTATTACAAACACCATAAAACTAACAGTACATGCAAGAAGAAAAGAAATATCTATTATGAAATATGTTGGCGCAACAAATGGCTTTATAAGATGGCCATTTATGGTAGAAGGTATGCTAATAGGTTTAATAGCAGTATTAATATGTACACTAATTTTTGGATTAGGTTATGGATATATAGCAAGTGAAATTGAAGCATCTTTAGCAAGGGGAAGAATTTATACAACATTATTAAGCACAAACGAAATCTTAGGAACTTTAGTTATAATTTACTTAGCATTAGGAATTGGAATTGGTGCATTAGGAAGTGCTATTTCAATGAGAAAATACTTAGAGGTATAACATAAAACTATTATTTAAGGAAGAAAAAAGGAGAATTCGCTTATGAAAAGGAAAATAATATGTACTATACTTGCAATATTACTATTATTAATTTCAGTTACACCAATTATAGACGCAGCCAGTTATCAAGATCAAAAAGACAACATAGAAAGCAAATTAGATGACGCAGAAAATGAAAAAAATCAAGTAACTAGCCAAAAAAAGGATGCATTAGCAGAAATTGAAGAACTAGATGATTCTATTATGAAATATGAAAAAGAAATAGATGACCTAGAAGATAAAATTGCTAAAACAGAAAATAATATAAAAACTAAAACTAAAGAAATAGAAGACTTACAAAAAGAACTTGAAAGAAAACAAGAATTATTAAAAGATAGATTAGTTGCAATTTATGAAGAAGGGCAAATTACATTTTTAGATGTATTATTATCATCAGATAATATTTGGGATTACTTTGCTATGGAAGTAAGAATGAAAGAAATGGCAGAAGCAGATAACAGACAAATGGATGAAATAGAAGAGCAAAGTAAAGAACTTGAAAAAGCAAAAAGCGAATTAGAAAAAAGTAAAAGTGATTTAGATGCTACTAAAAAAGATATAGTATCAAAAGAAAACAGCTTAAAAATAGCAAAAGTTTCAAAACAAGCAAAAGTAGATTCATTAACTGCAGAAGAAAAGAAAATTCAAAAACAAATGGATGAATATAGAGCAGAGATAAATAGACTAGAAAAATTAATTAGAGAACAAGCAAATAAAGCCTCAGGAGTTTATAGTGGAAGCTTTGAAGGAACTTTAGGCTGGCCACTTTCAAATACTTCTTCAGGTTATAATGTAATAACATCAACATTTGGCCCTAGAACTTCACCAGTTGCAGGGGCAAGTAGTAACCATAGGGGTATAGATATTGCTGTTGGAATAGGAACACCAGTATATGCATCAGCAGATGGATATGTCCTTCAAGCAACAAGCTCAAGTGCTAGAGGAAATTTTGTATTAATTAAACATGCTAGTGACTTATATACAAGATATCAACATTTAAGTAGATATACAGTATCAACTGGGCAATATGTAAAAAGAGGAAAAATAATAGGATATAGTGGAAATACTGGAATTGGTTCAGGAGCACATTTACATTTTGAAATTTTAACAACACCATATTATATGACAGAAATAAATCCACTTACATGTAATCTATTAAACAAGCCAAAATTAATTTTTCGCTAAATAATATAAATTGCTACAATAAACAATTAAATAAAAATTAGAAGGAGGGGAGAATGCAAATATTATGGTAAAACAAAAAATTATATGTATTCTCCTTGCTATTATTTTACTATTAAGTATTTCTATTGCATCATTTGCAAGCTCTAATAATATACAAAATAATAACTCACAAAATAATGTGCAAAATAGTAATATAATAAATACAAATGATATAAATGAATTAACAAATCAAAAAAATGAAGCACAAGAAAAAATAGAAGATATAAATTCAAAAATAGAGTATGTGCAAACAGAAATATCAACATCATTATTAGAAATACAAAAACTTGATGATGAAATAAGAAAATATGAGCAGGAGAATGCTAATTTAAAACAAAGAATAGAAACCCTAGAAACATCTATTAAAGAAACATCTGAACAACTAGAAACAACCACACTAGAATACAATCAAAGAAATGAATTACTCAAAAAAAGACTAGTTGCTATATATGAACAAGGAGATGTTGCATATTTAGAAGTTTTACTATCAGCCAAAAGCTTATCAGAGTTTTTAGGTATTTATTATGCAATGGTTGAAATGGCAGAATATGATAATGCCTTAATAGACGAAGTAGACCAAAAAAGAAAACTAATAGAAACTTCACAGCAACAACTAGAAAGTGAAAGTGCAGAAGTTAAAAATTTAAAAATAACAGCAGAACGTACAGAAACTATTTTAAAAAATACAAAAAATTTGCAAAAGGGAAATATAGAAAAATTATCTAAAGAAGAAAAAGCATTAAATGATGAAATTCAAAAATACAAAAATGATATAGCATTAATAGAAACTAAAATTCAAGAACTTAATGGCTATACAGGTGGAATTGATATTCAATATACAGGTGGAATAATGATTTGGCCTGTAGCAGTTCAAGGAACAAGGATTACATCATATTATGGAAATAGAGACCATCCAATAGAGGGAATTGTTAAGCTTCATCAAGGAATAGACATAGGAAGTGCAGGCTTTGGAGCACCAGTTGTAGCAACTGCTGATGGGGTAGTTACTTATGCAGGAGAGCTTGGCTCTTATGGAAATTGTGTAATGGTATATCATGGAGACGGAATTACAACACTATATGGGCATGGACAAAAAATATTAACTAAAACTGGCACTGAGGTTAAACAGGGTGATGTTATTATGGAAGTTGGAAGCACAGGAAATTCTACTGGACCTCATTTACACTTTGAAGTTAGAATAAATGGAGTCACAACAAATCCTTTAAATTATGTAAAAGCTCCGTAAAATTTATTATAAATAAATTATATTATTTGAAAAACGAAGTATAATAGTATAAGGTTTATAAAAAACTAAAAAAAGGAAGAGAAATAAAATGGAAAGAAATACTGCACAAAAGGTATATAAATGGATAATGTTAATATTGATAATAATAATTATAACATCTATGATTACAGCATTTGCAACTTATCAATATATAACTAATAATGGTGGTATACTTGGCTACCAAAAATCTGATTCAATTGATGGACTAGAACACACTCTTTCTAAATTTAGAACTGAATTAGAAGAAAAATACATAGGAGAAATTAATGACGAAGAATTAATTGATGGTGCACTAAAAGGTTACATTTCAGCACTAGGAGATCCATATACTACTTATTATACCAAAGAGGAAATGGATGAAATAATGACAGAAACAGAAGGAAACTATGTAGGAATTGGTATATATATGACAATAGATACTGAAAAAAATGCAATATTAGTTGTTGAACCAATACAAAATTCACCAGCAGAAGAAGCTGGCATATTACCAGGAGACCTTATAATAAAAGTAAATGGTGAAGAGTTTTCTGGAGAAGAACTAGACCAAGCAGCCAATAAAATTAAAGGAGAAGCTGGAACAAAAGTAACACTAGAAATACTACGTAATGAAGAAACTAAAACAATAGAATTAACAAGAAGGAAAGTAGAAATTAGCCATATTACTACTAAAGTATTAGAAAACAGCATTGGCTACATTGCTATTTCAGACTTTGAAGGAGAATGTGCAAACGAATTTAAAACAAAATATGAAGAACTTGAAAAGAAAAATATAAAAAAATTAATAATAGATATTCGTAATAATGGTGGAGGAATAGTAGATGAAGCCACCGAAATAGCAGACTTTATAACAGAAAAAAATAGCGTATTATTAATTACAAAAGATAAAAATGAAAATGAAGCTATTACTAAATCTAAAAATAAACCAATTATAAATATGCCAGTAGTATTATTAATAAATGAGTATTCTGCAAGTGCTTCAGAAATTCTAGCAGGAGCCTTAAAAGATAACCAAAAAGCTACTTTAATAGGAACAAAAACTTATGGAAAAGGTGTTATACAAGAGCTTCAAAGATTATCAGATGGAAGTGGTTTAAAAATTACAACAAATGAATATTATACACCTAATAAAAATGTTATTAACAAAGTTGGAATTGAACCAGATATAAAAGTAGAACTTCCAGCAGAACTTCAATTACAAACTGAAATACCTGAAGATAAAGACACACAATTACAAAAAGCAATAGAAAAATTAAAGGAAATGAATTAATATAGATTATAAATACATTAAATTAATGTATGGGGTTACCTAAATTAGGTAGCCCTTGTTTTTAATAATTATAACATGACTTCAAATAAGAATAAATTTGAGTTTTTTAATAATATACTCCAATTTTTTCATAATAAATTTGAATTTTTTGAAAATATGTATTGACAATTTTTTTAAAATTTAGTATACTTAGAAAGTCATCGGAAATGGGCGCATAGCTCAGCTGGGAGAGCATCTGCCTTACAAGCAGGAGGTCATAGGTTCGAGCCCTATTGCGCCCACCATTTTCTTTAAATATTTAGTAATGCTAAATATTTTTTTATTAAGTTATGGCCTGGTAGTTCAGTTGGTTAGAACGCTAGCCTGTCACGCTAGAGGTCGACGGTTCGAGCCCGTTCCAGGTC
>CANQAI010000072.1 GCA_947589265.1 uncultured Clostridia bacterium
CTATTTTTTAAATAATGCTCATTTCTATGAACAATTCCATTTTTCTTTAATTCTATAAAATCATACAAATCTCCATATGTTTTTAATACTCTTTCATAGTCTAATATTACTCCATCTATATCTAGTCCTATCTTCATAATTACTACTCTCCTTTGCTTAAAAATTATATCTTTGAAGCAATAACAAAATCAAGTATTACATGCTTTCTTTTAATTGTAGCAATGTTACACACTCCACATGGCTCGTATATGGAAACATATCTACTGGCTGGATTTTCTTTACTTCATACTTTTCTTCTAACATTTTCAAGTCTCTTACCATGGTTGCTGGATTACAACTAATATATACCATTTTTGCTGGCTCTGTTTTTAAAATATTAGAAATTGTAGTATTATCTAAACCTCTTCTTGGTGGGTCCACAAATATAATGTCAGGTTTTCCTCTTCTAGATATAACTTCTTCTAACGTTTTTTCTACATCGCCACATAAAAACTCAATATTTTGTACATTGTTTAATTTTGCATTTTCTATAGCATCTTTTACAGCGTCTTCAACAATTTCAATTCCATATACTTTTTTTGCTTTATCAGATGCAAAAATTCCAATTGTTCCAATTCCACAGTATAAATCCAATACAGTTTCATTTCCGGTTAAATTAGCAAACTCCATTGCCTTATTATACAATATTTCTGTCTGTATAGGGTTTGTTTGGTAAAACGACATTGGAGATATTTTAAAAGTATACTTTCCTAATTTGTCGTAAATATATCCATCTCCATACAAAATAACATTTTTGCTACCCAATATTACGTTTGTATTTCTATTATTTACATTTTTTATAATTGTTTTTAGTTTATATTGCTGTAATTCTTTGTTATTTTCAAACTCTTCTTTTATTACATTTACTAGTTCTTTTTCTTTTGGTAAATTTTCTCCATTATTTACTAAAATACACATTACTTCTTTTGTTTTTATTCCTACTTTTATAACAATATGCCTAATAAATCCGTTGCCAGTTTGTTCATTATATACAGTAATATTGTTGTCTTTTATAAAATCTATAATTTTTTTTGATATAATTATAGAAATTGGATTTTGTATAAAACAGTTCTCCATTTCAATAATTTCATGACTTCTTTGGGCAAAAATTCCAACAATAGGACTACTATTTTTATTTAGTCCTACTGGATATTGTGCTTTATTTCTATAATGTGTAGGATTTTTCATTCCAATAGTTTCTTCTACATTTATTTTTTCTTCTAGAGTTTTATTAACTAAATTTTGAACTATGCTTTGTTTCATAGCTAATGTGGTATTATATTCAATATGCCTTAATGTACAACCACCACACCTTTTATATGTGATACAATCCACTTCTATTCTAGCTGGTGATTTTTCTATAATTTCAACTATTTTTCCAAAGGCATATGAAGGAGTTACTTTTAAAATTAAAATTTTGCATTTTTCCCCTTTTATTCCATTTGAAATAAAAATAGTGTATCCATCTATTTTGGCAATTCCTTCACCATCACAACCATTATCTATAATATTTACAATATATTCTTTATTCTTTTCTACTGGTATTTCCATATTTCTTCCAATCTTTTTTCCTTTACTTTATCACTATAATGCAAAAAAATCAATCTTTTAAGATTGATTTTTAGCTTTAAATATATTCTTTTATGACATCATATAATTTATTAATTGGTAATCCCATAATAGAATAATAATTTCCATTTATTTTATTTATATACACTGCAAATTTACTTTGTATTGCATATGCACCAGCTTTATCTATTGCTTCACCAGATTTTATCCAAGACAGTATTTCTTCATCTGTCATATTCTTTATTTCTATTGTTGATATGTCATAGTCTAAATACTCACTTTGGTTTCCGTTTTCTTCTTTAAAAACACTTAAGCTTGTAATTACTTTATGTTCGCCATTTTTCAATTCTTTTATCATATTAAATGCATCTTCTTCATTTTTAGGCTTTCCATAAATTTTATTATTTTTTATTACTAATGTATCAGAACCTATAACAATTCTGTCACCCATTGTTCTTTCAAAAACATTCTTTGCTTTTTTATAAGCTATTTTTTGTGACATTTCTTCTAGTGTTAAATTGTTATCCATTGTTTCATCAGCATTGCTTACTATAATATCAAAATTTTTTATTCCCATTAGTTCTAAAAGTTCTTTTCTTCTTGGCGATTGTGAAGCTAAAATAATTCTCACTTTTTGCCTCCTAAATTTTATATTTCAATTTTTCAAAGAGTATATCATATTTTTACATAAAATTGCAAATTGTTTTTAGAAAGCAAAATTAGCAAATTTTATATAATTTTATTTTACAATATCCTTTGAGTCTTGTAAATGCCTTTTGTTAATTTATAATTTAATTGCAATATAATTGACAAAAAATTATATTTTTAACATAGAAAAAGAAACCTCTTGCGAAGTTTCTTTTTTGGACTAGGTTCATTTCAGTTGCATTGCAGTAATCACAATATTAAACAGGCAGATTGCAATGATACAAACAGTATCTTCATCGTTTGGTATTTCACCTCTCATCTTAATTGCATACGCAATTGCTGCTATTCCTGCGAATAAGATTCTCAATACAAACAGAACATTATTACTACCTGCTACTGTTAATATGATGTAGGTAAAAATTGCTATAGTTCCTACAATAGTACAGCCAGCCTGAATGTTCCGTTTCTTCTCGTCCATGTTAGTTCCTCCTTAAATTTTTTGATGTTAATTGTTCTATATGCAAAACTAAAAAGCAGAGGAATAACCCCTCACACTAATTAGTGATAAATGGGTAAATAATATAGGACATTGCCTATATTACTTTATATTATACACGATTTTACATAAAATTGCAAATAAGTTGTAAAAATTCATTCAATTGCGAATGATTATAAAGCTCTTGTTTTTCCTTACTTCAGAATTGATAGAATTTTACTTTTTTAAGTCTCTATTCTTAACATCAGAGTTTTATTTTTATATAGCAAAATTTAAACATTAATGGTAAAATGTAGTTATATTTAAAAAATATAATAAGAGGAGAAATAAAAAATGGGTTATATTGACAATGCTAATACACAATCTGTTGGAAAATTCACAAAGAAATTTATAGTAAACTATATTATAGGTGCAATTTTAATAGGTATAGTAGTTGGTATCATTAGTGAAATCGTATTAGTACCCACACAAATTCAATCAATTATTAACTTTTTGCTTACCATTTTGGGATTTTGGAAAATAAGTTCGTCTGCAGTAGAAACTAGTTTGAAAGAGGTAAATATAAATTCAGGCAATGTTAGTAAGGCTTTAAAGAATATTTATATTTTTCTAATTGTTCTATTAGTAGTAAGTATATTATTTACTTATGTTTCATTTAAATTTTCAGCAAGTATCTTATCAAGTTTAACAAATGCTTTAACTATAAACTTAATTGCACAAATAATTGCGACAGTTATTCAATATGTTATTATAATAATGTTTTGTAAAAACAAGTTAGAACAAATAGTGCTAGGAAAAGAAATAAATAGAACATTATATATAGTACTTTTAATAATTGCTGTTATAATTCTTTGCTCAAGTATGTTTTTCAACAATAGTAGTGATAATTCGACAGATATAAGTAATAATACAAATTCAGCTATATCAGATAAATATGCTAATGATAATTGGGTAGAAGTCGATTGTACGAATAGTACAAATGTTGACTCTAATATTGCAACTGTAGATGTACATTTGGGACATTATAAAAAAGATACAATTGAAAGATATAAAGTAGTAAAAATTATTTGTACAATTTATAAACAAAGTACTAATGAAATTATAGGTACAAATGAAACATATTATGAAAATGTAGAATTAAGTTATGGATATTCTAGCTTTCAAGAAACAATAAGAGTAAAACTTTCGACTCCATTTGTAGGAAATGACTTTTCTTCTAAAGTTGAAGTATATGGTATACCAGAATAATATAAAAAGCATTATAACGCAACTCATATAAATTGTTGGTTTTTATATACTTCATAATTAAGATAATAAACGGATAATCTCTCAGTCCGCATATGCAGACTGAGAGATTGAAACGGTTGCTAATTAGTTTGAGTCTCCCTCGTATTGTACTGGTATAAGAAACTCATCTAGAAGCGACACAACGTGATAGAAATCTTCACCCTGATATTTGATTAGGACATCATACACTACTTGCATTTTATTTGCGTAAACATTTCCATATTCCACAAGGTTCCTCTCGGTTAATCTTTCTTGAGAGATAGAACCAGATCCATAAGAACCACACACAAACATCCAACCGTCAATCAGATCTTTGCTGAATCCTTCAACTGCAAATTTGTTTTCATACTGATAGTCTTGGCTGATAAAAAATCCGTCTTGCGATGTACCATGGTAAGAGTCATCCATGTTGTCCTGTGAAAGTCCATCAAGCTGTGGATTAGTTGACTTTAGTGACATATCGATATGCACATGTTCAATCAACACCACTGCGCCTTCCGGAACATTTGTAATCTTGGCAGACATATTGATGACTTTGGAATCTGTTATTCTCCAGCGACTTAAATCATACTCACCAGTATCATAAGTAGTTACAAATTCAATTCCTTCGACGTCATGTGTTTTTTCCAAAGTATTTCCGTTCAACGGATTAAGAACCTGTAAGTTTTCTTCCTTTGGAACAGTTTCTTCTTCAATACATCCAGTTAAACTGAATGCAAGCACAACTAATGCGATTAATAATGTCAAATACCGTTTCATAATAGCTCCTTATCCTTTTAGCAATGTCACCATAATGCTGGTAACATTTATACTAAAATGGTACATTTATTATAGTTCGCTGTACCCACGAATATTATATATATTATATAATATTTTACATAAAATTGCAAATTCTATCGGCTGAGTAATACTATAAAACAAATAAACCTTAATTTTATTTTTAAATTCTAGTTTTTAAAGATATGTATTTTAGTTTTGGACAAAAAAATGATAAAATAAT
>CANQAI010000073.1 GCA_947589265.1 uncultured Clostridia bacterium
TTTCAGTTTTAATTGTTGCATTTACTTTAATGTACATAGCTTTTGCATATACATTAAATAAAATAAACAAAGATTATCTATTAAATTAATATAAATACTAATGGAGTGATAGAATAATCTACCACTCCATTGCTGTATATTATTGTTCCTTTAAAAAAGTCAAGGAATATATTAAAGTTTTTGGTTAATATTAGATGGTTACAGTAGTTGCACACAATTTGCACACAGAAAATTCCAAAGATACTTGTGCAATAAGGTTTTAAACATAAATGCCAAAGCTAACTCCTAATGCATTATTAATTTGCGACATGATGTTTTCATCATCAATATGTCCTATTTTTTCTTTTAATCTACTTTTATCTATTGTTCTAATTTGTTCTGTTAATACAACAGACTCAGCTTTTAAACCACTTTTTTCTGGTTCTATTTCAATATGAGTTGGCAATTTATTTTTTCCCATTTGCGATGTAATTGCAGCTGCAATTACAGTAGGGCTATGTTTATTTCCTATATCATTTTGTATTATTAGTACAGGTCTTACTCCCCCCTGTTCTGAACCTACTACTGGGCTTAAATCTGCATAAAACATATCTCCTCTTTTTACTACCATTTTTCTTCACTCCTAATTTGTGTTTTGATATATTTTAAGGATTAGCGAATAAAAACAATAGTTGTAAGAGCAGATAATAATTTTTAATATTGTTTAGCAGAAACTTCTTTTAACTTAAAAGCTAATACCTCCTCTTTTTCTAAACTATTTATTTTTATCTCATTATATAATATGTAAACTAGGTTTTTTTGGTTCTTGTCTTGTACCACTAATTTTGTAATCTTACTTTCATTTTTATTTATAAATAGTTTTTTAGAATATACATAAGGATTATCTTCTAAGCTTACTTCCATTACTAGCTGATCTCCTTCTTCATACAATTTACGCTTTTGTGAGTTTTTATAATCTTCAATAAAGGAGTTTAACCATAAATAATTGTTTGTAATGTATGGATAATTTTCATAAACTGTACTTAAGTTCAGTTTAGTATTAGTAATAGTGAGTTTATTGCCGTCATAAACTGTTTGCAAACCTTGGATATTGCTCGGTTCTTCTACAGTCTGTTTTTCTATGTTTGGACTTACATAACTTTGTTTTAATTTATATTTTGTAGTATTTTTATTACTTTGTACTTCTACTTCAATATCTACTTCATAAGAGCTAATATTTAAAATATATTCTTCAATTTCTTGATTTGTTTTATTACTTAAATTATTTCCCAAATTTAAATTTTTATTAGCTTTTTTATAAAAAAAGTTGATTAAAATTAACAAACTTATAATAAATACAGTTACTACTAAAATGATTATCAATTTTTTATTTTTTATTTTCATAGTTTATTCACATTCCTTTCTATTAAATCATAAAGTTTAAATAAAAATAATTTATTAATTTTTATTTAAAATAATTAAAAAAAGAATAGGAAATTAATATCCTATTCTTTAAAATCATATTCATAAATTATTAAAATATTCTATAAGGCACTCTTCTAATTCTTTTTTTGTTTCTATTTGATTAATTTTTTGTCTAATAGCTGCTGCCCCATTTAGATTTTTTAAATAATAGACCATATCTTTTCTTAGTTCTTTAATTCCAGTACTTTCTCCTAAATATTTTACTTGTAAATCAATATGTTCTAAAATTATACTTAACTTTTCTTTATTGGTTACAGTTTCTATTTCTTTTCCTTCTAAATATTGTATTATTTGCTTAAATATCCACGGATTTCCTATTGATCCTCTTCCTATCATTATTCCATCTACATTAGTTTTTTCAAACATTTCTAGAGCTTCTTTAGGCGTTTTTATATTTCCATTTCCTATTACCGGTATTGAAACAGCTTGTTTTACTTCTTTTATAATGCTTAAGTCTACTTCTCCTGAAAAGAATTCATCTCTTGTTCTTCCATGTATTGTTATTGCAGATGCTCCTTTTGCTTCTGCTATTTTAGCAAGTTCCACTGCTACAATATGTTCTTTGTCCCATCCTTTTCTTATTTTTACTGTTACTGGAACTTTAGATGATTTTACAACTTCTTCTATTATATTTCCTGCTAGTTCTAGGTTAAGTAATAATTTACTTCCTTCTCCGTTTTTTACTACTTTTGGTGCAGGGCATCCCATATTGATATCTATAATTTCTGCTATTTTACTTACCTCTTTTGCAGATGCGCTCATTGCTTGTATGTCATTTCCAAAGATTTGTACTGCAACTGGTCTTACTTCATTTTCCATATTTAATAATAGTTTAGTTTTTTCATCATTATAGTATAATCCTTTACTGCTTACCATTTCTGTAAATACTAGACCGTGGTTTAAATTTTTTACATATTAATCTAAATGGCAGGTTTGTTATTCCTGCCATTGGAGCTAATAATATATTGTTTTCTAATGTAACATTTCCTATTTTTAGTTCGTGTAAATACATATTTTTCCTTCTTAATTTTTATTTAGTATTACTTTTTTGTTTTATTATAAACTAATTTACAAATATTGTTTTTTGCCTACGTCCACTAATGTTTAATAAAATTGCTATTAAAATTAGGTTTGTTAATAGTGAACTTCCTCCATAACTAACAAATGGAAGTGGTATTCCTGTTATTGGCATTAGCCCCATTGTCATACCTATGTTTTCTACCATGTGAAAGAAGAATATTCCTGCAATTCCTATTGCTGTATATGAGCCTAAATCATTTTTAGCAGTTTTTGCAACGTGCACAGCTTTGCTTATAAGAATTATATATAGTATAATAACTGTTCCTGCAACTACAAATCCCATTTCTTCTCCAATTACAGCAAAAATAAAGTCTGTGGTTTTGGGATATAAGTATCCGAGTTGTGTTTGATTTCCTTTTAGTATTCCCATTCCGAAGGCCTCTCCTGCACCTATTGCGAGTTTAGATTGAATAATATTATAGCCTGCACCTCTTGGGTCTATATTAGGATTTAAGAACACATCTATTCTTGTTTTTGCATGTTCTGGTAAAATAAAAAAGTATGCAGTTGGTACTAGTATAACTGTTAATAATATTGCAACAAAAATGTATCTTTTACTAATTCCTGCAGAAAATAGCATAAATATTAATGCTGAAAAGAATGCAATAGCTGTACCATAGTCTGGTTGTTTTATAATTAGCAAGACTGGTACTGCAACAATTATAAGTATTATTCCTAATTTCCAAAATTTATTTATTTCTTCTTTATCTTTTTTTTGTAATTTAACCATTATATCGGCTAAAAATAACACTATTCCAATTTTAGCAAATTCTGATGGTTGAAGTGTGAATGGTCCTATGCTGAACCAACTTGTTGCGCCATTTATTGGCTCTGTAAAAAGAACTGCAATTAATAATACTATGCTAATTCCATATATTATAGGTGATATTTTATTAAAAATTTCATAGTCTACTAAAATAATTATAATCATAATTGGCACGCTGATAGCAAGCCATATTATTTGTTTTTTTAATTCGTCATAATTAGAATTTTGAGTGGCAGAAAATAGTGCAACTAAGCCTATTGCAATTAGCAATATTGTGCATACTACAATTCCCCACTCAATGTTACGTAATATTTTTTTCTTCATACCAAACCTCATATTTACGGATTTATTTATGCTGTGTAATTATTGTTTTTATTTTCGGTTTGTTCATTTTCTTGTTCTTCAGCTTTTTCTTCTGGTTCTTTTTCTTTTATTTCTTCTGATTGTTTTTCTGCTATTTTTTCTATCATTCCTTCTGATTCTTTTTGCGCCATTTCTTCTGGCTCTTTTTCTGTCACTTCTTCTAATTCTTTTTCTGCTTTTTCTGCTACTTCTTTTGTCACTTCTGTTACTTTTTCTGTGCTTTCTTCTGAATTATTGTTTTCTGGTTGCATATTTTCTTCTTGATTTGTGTCTGTTAAATTGCTTTTTTGTTCTTGCTTTTCGTTATTGGCTGTTTCTTCTTGTAAGTCTTTGTTAGCTTCTTTTTGAGCATTTTCTTTGCTTTTATTTTCTTTCTCTAATGTTTCAGAATTATTTTCTGATTTTTTTTCATCGTTTTTTAATGTTTCCGTATTTTTATCTGATGGCTTTTCTATATTTAATTTTCTAGCATCATTTTTTATTGTAACAATTGGAATGTTGGCATATAAAGCTGGTGCACCAACTGTACCATCTTCATTTGTTTTATTTGTTAGCTTAACATCTATGGCTTTTTCATCTATATCTATATATTTTTTTATTACCTCAATGATTTCTTGTTTCATTAATTCTAAAAAGTCTGCTGATACATTTGCTCTGTCTTGCATTAATACTAGATGTAATCTTTCTTTTGCAGTATTAGAGCTTTCTTTCTTTTCTTTTTTGCCAAGTTTCTTGAAAAAATTAATAATGTTTTCGAACATTTCTTACCTCCCATAGTCGTAATTTATTTTCTTTTAAAAATACTTTTTATTTTGGTAAAAAATCCTTGTTTCCCTCCTGGAATGGTAACTTCTACATTTTCGCCTAATATTCTTCTTGCAATTTCTATGTACGCTTTTCCAGATGGAGCTCTATGATTTGATACTACTGGCTCTCCTTTGTTAGTTTGTGTAATAATGTATTCATCATCTGGTACAACACCAATTAAGTCAATTGATAGTAGGTCAACGATATCATCTACATCCATCATTTCACCTTTTTTTACCATACTTGGTCTTAATCGGTTAATTACAAGTTCTGGGTTTTTAATTTCAGATGCTTCTAAAAGTCCTATAATTCTATCTGCATCACGGATTGCAGATATTTCTGCTGTTGTTACAACTATGGCTCTATTTGCTCCTGCTATTGCATTTTTAAAGCCTTGCTCTATTCCTGCAGGGCAGTCTATAAGAACATAGTCAAATTCTTCTTTTAGTTTTTCTACTAATTCTTTCATTTGTTTTTCATTTACTGCACTTTTATCTCTAGTTTGTGCTGCTGGAAGTAAAAATAGTTCTTCAAAACGCTTGTCTTTAA
>CANQAI010000074.1 GCA_947589265.1 uncultured Clostridia bacterium
ATTGCAACAACAAAATTTTCGCTATTAAAGTTTTCAAATTCTTCTTCAAAGTTTTTTCTGAAGAAATATACATATTCATCTAATAAATCGGTTCTAACCTCTGCTACACCTATTTTATCATTTACAGCAGTAAAGCTATTTTCTAATTCTTCAGAGTCCATCATTGTTTCAATTTCTTCTTCAAGTTCATCTGGAATTTTCATTCCTTTATTGCTAAAATATTTTACTCCATTAAATTCGTATGTATTATGAGATGCAGAAATTACAACACTGGCATCTGCTTTTAATTTTTTTGTTAAATATGCTACACCTGGTGTAGGAATAACTCCTAGGCTTATAACATTTGCTCCAAAACTTAAAAAACCTGCCGTCATTGCTGACTCTATTAAAGTTCCTGAAATTCTAGTATCCCTTCCAATTAATATTGTTGGTACATGGCTTGTTTGCTTTGATAAAGCATAAGCTCCTGCTTTTGCAACACGATATACTAAAGATGGAGAAAGTTCTGTGTTAGCAATTCTTCTAATTCCATCTGTGCCAAAGTATTTTCTCATTGTATCCTCCTAGTTAAGTAGTTTTAATATATAATATAAAATCATTTGATTTTTTGTTACAAATTTTATCAATCTGATTTTATCATATTTTTTATAAAAAAAATAGTATTTTATTTATTTTCTTTTAATCTTGGTGTAAATAGTTTAAAATAATATGTCTGAATTTCAGGGAAAAAGTCATGTGCATAAACAACTTCACCTTTTTCAGTTGTTACTTTTAAATTTGGAAAACTCTTAATCATAAAATTATCTGAAAAGAACGTATTTACTATTTTATTTATAGTTTCATTTTCATTGTATAATTTATCATATTTTTCTAATATTGCAGATTGTTGCAATTCAATATCTTTTTGATTAGTTAGTCTTACATAGAACATTTGAACTGCAAAACTACTAATTATCCAATCTGTAAATAAAAAAATTGTAAGTATGTAAGTAAGTGGTTTTAGAACTTTTGTGGGAATTACACTAAGCAATTTATCTATATGTGGATTAAAATGCATTAAATAAATCGCTAAAATTCCCCAAATTATTGAAAAGGCTATACATATTCTGCCATTAATATTAAATGGTATATTTGAATAGTCCCACCATTTAATATGGAATATCATTTCACCTATCCAGCTAACTAAATACTCTACTACAGAGCCTATTAAAACTCCTCCAAAAAATAATGTATAATTATTTTTATTAAACTTTTGAAGTCCTATAATCATCGTAGTTGCACCTAAGCCATAAATAGCACAAAATGGGCCATATAAAAAGCTTTTTCTACTTTCTAAAACTCCTTTTGTAATTAATGCAAAACCAGTTTCTATTATATAGCCTATTACACTATAAATTATAAAATAAGCAAATACTTTTGTAACAGTTATTTTTGTTTTTGGTATATTTTTTTTAGTTGTTTTTCTTTTTTTAATTTTACCTTTTTTTGTTGTTTCTTCTACTTCTTCTACTTTCTCTTCTAGTTTTTCTTCTGCTTTTTCTTTTAGTTTTCCTTCTAGTTTTTCTTTTCCTTTTTCTTCTGCTAGTGTGTTTTCTTCAACCATTTTTACTAATTTTCCTTTCAAAGCACTTACTCATTACATTTTGTTTGGCATTTGTATTCCAAGTAATTCTGCTCCTATTTTTAATACTAGCCCCACACTATATGTTAAATATAGTCTTGCATCTTGTAAAGCTTTATTTTCTACTATAATTTTATTTTCATTGTAAAAACTGCTAAAGTTTTGTGATAAGTGTATTAAGTACCTTGCTAGTATATATGGTTCATATTTTTCGCTAGCTTGCAATAAAGTATCTTGAAAGCTATAAATTAATTTTATTATTTTTAATGAAGCCTCATCTAATAATTGTGTAAAATCTACTTCTTCTAGTTTTGGTATATAGCCTGCTTTTTCTAGTAAGCTTCTTGTTCTTACATAAATATATTGCATGTAAGGACCTGTTTCACCATTAAAGTTAAGCATAGTATCCCAGTCAAAAATTTCATCTTTTATTCTGCTATTATATAAATCATTGAATATAACTGCACCTATGCCAATTTTTTTAGCTGTTTCTTCTTTATTTTCAAGGTCTGGATTTTTTTCATCTATAATTTTGTTTACTCTAGAAATTGCTTCATTTAGTAAATCTTCTAGCTTTATAACATTTCCTTCTCTTGTAGACATTTTTCCACTTTTTAATTGTATCATTCCAAAAGGAATATGTACTAAATTTTGAGTATATTTTTCGTTTAAGTTTAAATATTTTGCAACTTCAAAAATTTGTTTAAAATGTAATATTTGTTCATAAGAAGTTACATATAAAGCTTTATCAAAATCATAATTTCTTGCTCTATATAATATTGCTGCTAAATCACGTGTTGCATAAGTTGTAGAACCATTTGTTTTTTCTATTATACATGGTGGCATATCTTTTTCAGATAAGTCTACAATCATTGCTCCTTCTGATGGTTTTAGTAGATTTTTTTCTTTTAAAATATCTACTACTTCTTGCATTTTGTCTGAGTAAAATGCTTCCCCATTCCAAGAGTCAAAACTAACTTGCAATAAATCATATACTTTTTGAAATTCTTTTAAGCTTAATTCTCTAAATTTTGTCCAAAGCTCTACACATTCTGGGTCTCCATCTTCTAGTTTTTTAAAATTGTTTCTACAGTTTTCTAAAACTGTTTCATCTTCTTTGCAAAGATTATTTATTCTTACATAAATTTTAGTTAATTCATCAATAGGGTTCTCTTCAATATTATATTCTTTTCCCCACAATTTGTAACCTTCTATTAATTTTCCAAATTGTGTGCCATAGTCACCTAAATGGTTAATTCCTATTACATTATAGCCTAAAAATTTATATATTTTATAAATTGCATTTCCAATTACAGTAGAACGCAAATGTCCTATATGAAATGGTTTAGCTATATTTGGTGCCGAATAATCTATAACTATGTTTTTGCCATTTCCTATTGTGCTTTTTCCAAAATTTTCTTTAGAAGCATCAATTTTATTTAAAACATTTTTTATGTATTCTTGTGGCTGAATATAAAAATTTAAATAGCCACTTACTACATCTACTTTTTGCATAAAGTCTTCTTTAAAATGAATATTTTGTTTTAAATCTTCTGCTATCATTTGAGGAGCTTTTTTTAATTCTTTTGCTAGTTTAAAGCAAGGAAAAGAAAAGTCACCCATTTTTTCGTCTGATGGCACTTCTATATATTCATAAATTTCTTCTTTTGGTAGATTAACATTTTTGCTAATTTCCTTTGCAATTTGTTCTTTAAAATCTATCATTTATTGGTTGTCCTTTCTATTTGCATTGATATATATTTTGTTTTATAAAATACTATTATTAATATAAATATTATTTAAATTAATCACCTAAATTAATTCCAATATGCCTTGCTGTTTTTATTAAGTCGTTATCCATATTAACTTTGCGTATATTACTTTCAGGAGTGTTACCAGATACTGCTCCTATTTCTTTGTTATTTCCAACAACTAATTCAAGTGGAACACTATCTAGTCTTCCATCTTTTATAACTGCTAATACATTAAACTTTCCTTCTAGTGCAAGTTCCATTGCTTTTGCGCCATATTTTGTAGATAGAACTCTATCAAAAGCAGTAGGAGTTCCACCTCTTTGCATATAACCTAAAACTGTGCATCTAGCTTCTAAACCTGTTAATTCTTGAAGTCGTTCTGCGACTTTTTCTCCTACTCCACCGAGTCTGTTGTTATCTACACCTTTGCCTTTATTTGCAACTTTTTTTACACTAAGTTCTCCACCTATTGGTTTAGCACCTTCTGCAACTACTACTATGCTAAATGGTTTGCCACGATTTTTGCGATTAATAATTTTCTGTGCTGCTTTATTAATGTCATACGGAATTTCTGGAATTAATGCAACATCTGCACCACCAGCAATAGCAGACTCTAGTGCTATCCAACCTGCATATCTTCCCATTACTTCTAGTACCATAATTCTATGATGTGTTGCACCTGTTGTATGAAGCCTGTCCAAAGCTTCTGCTGCAACAGAAACAGCTGTATTGTAGCCAAATGTAATTTCTGTGCAGGCTACATCATTATCTATTGTTTTTGGAACACCAATTACATTTACCCCTTTTAAAGATAAATCTCTTGCAGATTTTTGAGTTCCATCTCCACCTAGTGTAAATAAGCAATCTATTCCATCATCTTTAAGATTTTGAACACATTTATCTGACAAATCTTTATATACTATTTCACCATTTTCTTCTACTGGATAATTAAATACGTTTGAGTTTGTTGAAGATCCAATTATTGAACCACCTTTAGGTAATATTCCAATTGCATTTCCTGTTCCATTAGTGCATAGCTGTACTAAATTGTTTTCTACTAATCCTCTATATCCTTCTATAAAACCATAACATTCTATATTGTTATTTTCTGCAGTTTTTATAATTGCTCTAATTACGGCATTAAAACCTGAAACATCGCCACCGTTTGCTAAAATTGCAACTTTTTTAATCATAAAAAATTCATCCCTTTCTTTGTTACTTTTATATTAGTGTTGACTTTTTTAATTTAATTATTTTTAAGTTGTTTTTATAGATATAATTATCTTTATTTTACGTTATTATTATATCAATAAATAAAAAAAATACAACAGGATTAAGAAAAATTGTTTCTTTATATGGTATTTTTACTTTTTTCATTTGCTTCTTACGCATAAAAATGAACCCTCCTTACTAAACTTTTTGTTTAATAATTTTGGGTTCACTTTATAATTGCTTAATTCAATATGAGGATCATGTATAATATGGTGTGTGAAATATAAAAAAAGCACACCATATTTTTTGTGGTGCTAAAGGAGGTAAAAAATG
>CANQAI010000075.1 GCA_947589265.1 uncultured Clostridia bacterium
AAAATACGCTATTAAATCCATCAGGAAAATGCATTTTATTTATAGATGAAATTCATCGTTTTAATAAATTACAACAAGATGCACTTTTACCTTATGTAGAAAATGGAACAGTAATTTTAATAGGTGCTACCACTGAAAATCCATATTTTGAAGTAAATAAAGCATTAATTTCGAGATCAATGGTATTTCACTTAAATCCATTAACAGAAGAAGATATATTTAATGTTTTAAAAAAATCATTAACAGCAGAAGAAGGACTTAAAAGTTATAATATTCAAATTGAAGATAGCACATTAAGAAAAATAGCCGAAACCTCTAATGGCGACGTTAGAACTGCATTAAACGGTTTAGAAGTAGCAGTATTAACTACACAAATGGGAGAAAATGGAGTAATTACAATTACAGATGAAATAGCAAAAGAATGTGTACAAACAAGAAAAGCAGTATTTGATAAAAATGGTGATAGCCATTATGATAACATTAGTGCATTTATTAAATCAATGCGTGGAAGTGATCCAGATGCAGCAATATTTTATTTAGCAAGAGCATTAAATGCAGGTGAGGACCCAGTATTTATGGCAAGAAGAATTGTAATTGCAGCAGCAGAAGATGTAGGTATGGCAAATCCAAATGCATTAGTTGTTGCAACATCAGCAATGCAAGCAGTTACAATGATAGGAATGCCAGAAGCAAGAATTATTTTAGCAGAAGCAGCAGTATATGTAGCAACATCTAAAAAATCAAATTGTGCTTATTTAGCAATTGAAAAAGCATTACAAGATGTAGCAAATAAAGATACAGGAACTATACCAATGCACATTAGAAATGCACCAGCAGAGCGGAATGGCAAAAGAAGGGTATGGGGTAGGCTATAAATATCCACACGACTTCCCAGGGCACTATGTAGAACAACAATATTTGCCAGATAAAATGCTTGGCACAAAATACTACATAAAAGACGATACAGTAGAATAAAAAACAAGTAGTAAGCAAATAATAAACAAAAAAATTCCAGTTCAAAATCAAATTTGAACTGGATTTTTTCTATGTAAATACTTTAAAATTAATCTTTCTTCTTATCTTTTAAAACTTCTGCTGCAGCACCTAAAGAACTTAAAGCTTTAGTTGCTTCAAAAGGAATAAATACTTTGTTAGCATTTCCATTTGCAACTTCTTTTAAAGCTTCTAAAGATTTTAATTGTATTAATTTATCATCTGGATTTGCTTTCATCATAGCATCATATACTACGTGAATTTCTTGAGCCTTAGCTTCAGCAACTTTCTTAATAGCCTCAGCCTCACCAGTTGCTCTTCTAATTTTAGCCTCTTTATCAGCCTCAGCCTCTAAAATAGCAGCCTCTTTTTTACCTTCTGCAAGAGTAATAGCAGATTGTCTTTCACCTTCAGCTTGTAGAATTAAAGCTCTTTTATTTCTTTCTGCATTCATTTGCTTTTCCATAGCATCACGAATATCTGCAGGAGGGGTAATATCTTTAACTTCAACTCTATCTACTTTACAACCCCATTGGTCTGTAGCTTCATCTAGAATTACTCTTAAATGATCATTAATGGCATCTCTTGAACTAAATGTAGAGTCTAAGTCCATTTTACCAACAATATCACGAATAGTAGTAATTGCTAAATACTCAATACCTTTCTTTAAATTTTGAATTTCATAAACAGCTTTAGCAGGATCTGTAATTCTGTAGAATACAACTGTATCAATAGTAATAGTAACATTATCTTGAGTAATTACACCTTGTGGTGGAATATCCATAGTTTGTTGTTTTAAACTTACTACACTACGAACATGATCTACAAAAGGAATAATAATTGTAAGACCAGCATCTGCAACTTTATGAAATTTACCAAGTCTTTCTATAATGTACACTTCAGATTGTTTTACTATTTTAATTGTATTAAATGCAATAATTAAAATAATAATTAATAAAACTAATAAAACCCATAACATAATTTAGGTTCCTCCTTTAATTTTTTATATATAAAAAGCGTATTACAAATTTATAACTTATTTAAAGCTAAAAATTGTAAATTCGCATATTTATCTATCTTTTTTTGTAACAACAGCCTTAACGCCATCTATTGCCAAAACTAAAACCTCGGTATCTTTAGGAATAACATTTTCGGTTTCACATTTAGCAGACCAAACTTGACCATCTACTTTTATTTGACCTGTTCCATCAGTAGAATTAATGTCTTTTAATACAACTGCCTTTTTTCCTACAATAGAAAATGCATTTGTAACTACTGATTTATCATTTTTAGTAAGCTTTTTAGCAAAAGGCCTTGTGCAAAAAATAAACAAGGTAGAAGTTACAACGAACACTGCAGTTTGAATAATTATATTATCTGTAAAAAAACTTGTAACCATTGCACATAAACTACCAAGACCTAGCCAGAAAATTAGAAAGCCTACTGTTGCAATTTCAGCTATCATAAAAATACCAGCTAATATTAACCAAATATACCACATAGAAAAACCTCCTGATATATTTTAATTGCATTTATATTAATGTAAAGTATTTTGAATGTGCTAAAAAATTATATTTCAAACACAATTCTATTATACTATATTCTTGTGCAAAATGGAATATGTTTTTAAGAAAAATGTCATATTTTGGACATAAAAAGCAAAAAATGAAATAAAAATAAAATCACTATTGACATTAAAATATAGTTAATATAAAATTAAAAACAACAATGGAAAAATAATGCTTCAAGACCCAAAAAAGACTTGAAATTAGAGTCATACATCAAAACATAACTAATGCACATTGAAAAGTAAATAAAGCAAAATTTAATATGATACACTGGAAAAATAATGTGCGTAAGTTATGTATAAGAAATAAAAATATGTTCATAATATAAAAAAGAAAAAATTTCCAGAATATCATAAAAATAAAAGAAAAAAAGAAAAAATAACAAGAGAAAAAGGAGGAGATCGAAAAAAATGTTGGAAGAAGAACATCATGGGAAACTAGAAAATAATGGCGTTAATAACATAAAAAGAAAAACAAAAGGCTTAAAGCACAAAATGAAAAATAACAAACGGAATAACCTTGCTAGCCCTAATTATAACAATAATAGTTATTATAGTACTGGCAGCAATAAGCATAACATACATATTTGGAGAAAATGGAATAATATCTCAAGCAGAACTAGCAGTTGAAAGAACGAGAATAGGAGACTATCAAACAGTATTAGAGGCATTAAGATCAGGAATAGAGCCAGAGAAAATAGTAGAAGACTTAACCCCAAAACAATTTATGGATAGATTTGAGCAAAGGGCTAATAAAGAAATAGCAGAAGGCGCATTAAAAGGTTCAAAAGATCCAAGAAGATTAGATGAGAACACAGTAATAATAGAAACAAAAGAAGGAGACATATTTTATGTAACAGAAGATGGAGTAGAATATAAAGACAATAGGGAAAACATACCAGATGCACCAGACTTACAAGTTGGAGACATAGAAATTCATTCAAACCCATCAGAACCAACAAACAAAAATGTAAAAGTAACAATAACATTAACAAATCCAAATCCTGCATTTACATTACAATATGCAAAAAAGAATAAAAATGAAACACCAAGTGGAAGTGATTGGAGAGACTATACACAAGGAGCAGAAATAACATTCACTCAAAATGGACTTATATTTGCAAGACTATTAAATGAATTAAGAGAACCAGGAACGCATGCATCAGGAAATATAAATAATATAGATAAATTAGCTCCAGAAAGCTTTGATGCAAAAGAAGCAGAAAGAACAACCAATAGTATAACAGTAAAAGGACATACAATAGATAGACCTGAAAATAATGCATACTCAAGTAGTGGAATAAAAGAATACTACTTTAAAGAAATAACAGGAATGGAAGAAAATAACGCAAATATAGAAAGTGCAGATGGTTGGAAAGGTCCAGTAGCAGCAAATGGAAACAATGATGTAAGTTATAAATTTACAGGCATAACACAAGGAACGACCCACACATATGTAATGAAAGCAATAGACGTAGCAGGAAATGAAACAATATCAGGAAAGGTAACCGTAACCACAGGAGAAGTACCAAACTTTGACCAAAGTGGTGAAACACCAGACATAACATTTACAGCAAGCCCAACAACAGATACAAATGGAAATGTAACAGTAACAATAACACAAAATAAAGAATATCCAGGCTTCACATTACAATATGCACAAAAGAACAAAAACGAGGCACCAATTGAAAGTGATTGGCATGACTATACAGCAAGTACAAACATAACACTTACACAAAATGGAAATGTATTTGCAAGATTAAGAGATGAAAATGGTCAAGGAAGTAAAGTAACAGCAAGTAAAGATATAGGCAACATAGATAAACTAGCACCAACAGCATTCACACCAACAGGAACACAAACAACAAATAGCATAACAATAAAAGGACACACAAGTGATCAAGCAGCAACAACAGCATATAAGAGCAGTGGAATAAAAGAATACTACTTTAAAGAAGTAGGAAAAGACGATAGTAACGATACAATAAAACAAAATACAGGATGGACATCAGCAGTAGCAGCAAGTGGAACAAATGATGTAAGTCATACATTTACAAACTTAACCCAAGGAACAACCCACTACTTTGTAATGAAAGCAAAAGACGTAGCAGGAAATGAAACAATATCAGGAAAAGTAACTGTAACTACAGGAGAAGTACCAAACTTTAATCAAAGTGGCTCAACACCAGACATAACATTTACAGCAAGCCCAACAGCAGATACAAATGGAAATGTAACAGTAACAATAACACAAAATAAGACATATGCAGGCTTCACATTACAATATGCACAAAAGAACAAAAACGAAACACCAGCAGCAGGAGATTGGAA
>CANQAI010000076.1 GCA_947589265.1 uncultured Clostridia bacterium
GAACTTCTTGGTCTGGATCATTTGGCATTGGATCGATAACATAATTTGTATCTGCTCTTTCTGCTGCATATTTAGCTACTGTTAAAGCATCTGTTACGTCAACAGTGCCATCATGATTTCCTACATTAGCAGCTTCAAGGAATGCACCTGTAAGTTGAGCATCTGATCTTTCTGCTGCATGTTTAGCAATTGCTAAAGCATCATTTACGTCTACTAATCCTGATTTGTCAACATCACCATATAATACTACAGTGTATGTAGAATCTGCTGTAGTTACTACATCTCCTGTTGTAACTTCAGTAGTTGTATCAGTTACTGCTTTTCCATTTAATAATGTTACAGCTCCTACTTTTTCTACAACTTCTGCTAATGTTAATTTTGTTGTAGCTTGTGCTTGGCTACGTCTAAATCCTACGTATTTGCTTCCATTTGTTGTGTATACTCCACTGTCAGCTGCTGTTGTTGCAGCTAAGCTTGCTATTGGAAGTACATTACCTGCTAGCATACTTGCTATTGCAAGTGTTGATATTATTTTTTTACCTTTATTCACTTTTCATTCCTCCCGAAAGTATAAATTTTATATTTTTACTTTTTTCAAAGTATAAATAATCTTATATTTCTACTTGTTTTCTTATTTTGCTTTTCTTACCATTAATACAAATGCTGCTACTACTACGAATGCAATTCCTACTACATATAATGGTGCACCTGTTTGTGATAATGTGTCAGGTTTTTGTGTTGGTTTGCTTGTTGGTTTTTGTGTTGGTTTGTTTGTTGGTTTTTGATCTGGTGTTGGAGTTGGTTTTTCTTCTGCAACAACTGTTACTTTTGCAGTTTTTCCTGCTTTGAATGTATCTAAAGATTCTGTTTTAGATCCAGAAAATTCTGTAAGTTCAAATGATGTTTCACCAGCTTTTGCATCTGTTTTTGCTGTAAAGTTGAATGTAACTTCATTTGTTGTAAGTTCTGTAGCTGCGTCAAATAATGTTACTACAACTTCTCCTTCTTTTACAGTTACAACTTTAGTTGCTTTACCATTTACTGTAACATCATCTTCTGTAATTGAATATTTTGATGAATCGAATGTTAATCTTACTTTTGCTGCATCTAATTTTGAATCTGTTGTTACTTTTACAGTTACTTTTTCTCCTGCTTTTACAGTTGCAGCTGATGCTCCTACTGTTGATGCACTAACTGTGCTAATAAGTGTTGCTACTAATAACATAGTAACCATTGCGATTGTTAATAATTGTTTTTTCATTTTAAAATTCCTTCTTTCTTAATTTAATTTTTTCTTTTAAGTATGGTATATCTATACTAAAGGATATACCTTTTTAAGTTTTATAAGTCTCCTCTGCTTGGCAAACTACTCTTTTTGCACCTGATGGGGTACAAGTATAAATAGTAACTTTCCTTTTGCCATCATCGTTCTGATCTAAGATCTTCACGTATTTTGGTCCACAAGTAAAGTGGTCACGGACTTCATAATAAACCTTGGTTTTTGTTTCTCGGTTTATCATATAAAAGGTATCTCCGTCATCCAGTTCTGATAATCGTTTTAATATACCGCCCCAATTATGACCGCATATAACAAAGTTGCCAGCCTCATTTACACCAGGACCATAAAATTTAGTAATTGATAATTTTAAACTATCATCATCGCATATTTCTAGTATGTTGTTATCTACTCCTATTTTGTCTATTACAATTTTTCCCAAGACATTGTAATTTCCCATTTTTTCTGGAATGTCATCGACATTTACAATTTCTGGTTCATGTACATTATTTTGGTCATCATTTGTAATAGGATTTAGGGTTCCAATTGCCTGATTTTTATTATCAAGTAATTTGTTTACTAGAAGTAAGCCAATAATAGCTAAAACAATCAATGCTAAAATAATGCTAATGATTTTGCTTTTTTTACCATGATGTTTTTTGTCCTTAGCGTAACGTGCCATTTCTTACTAACATTCACCTCCTTCAATTTCCAAATATATTTAAAATTATCATGCTTTTTTATAACCCCAATTTAGGTTATCGATGATATTTTATCCTATTTAAATTTAATTGTCAATAACTAAAAGCAGAATATTTTAATTTTTTTAGGGAAACTTGTCTTTTATTAAGTTTTTACTTGAATTTTTCTTTTTTTGGTTAATTTGAAATATCCCTACGGATTGCCACTTTTAGTGAATATTGAGCAAATTGCATTCCATATTCCTTGTAATATTTTCCCTATGATTTGAACTGTTGTTTTTATTATAGAATTTGATTCGTAAAAATTAATTATTAGTTTATTTGTAGGTGGAAATATCCAAAGAAATGCACATATTAAAATAATTATTGCTATTGTTATGAAGAAATCTCTATAATTTTTCCATGTCCACTTATATTTTATTTTATATCCAAGGCTTTTTAAGTATCCTTCGTAGGCTTGTTGGTATTTTTGTTCATATTGCTGTCTAAGGTCATTTTGCATTTTTCGACTTATTTCTTCTTGTCTTTTTTGCATTTCTTGTTGCATATTCTGGTATTGTGTATTTTGTGCATTTGCATTTTGATAATTATTATAAGAAGTTTCTTGTGTGTTTTGATAATTACTATTATAATAAGAAGGATTTTGTTTCATTTGTTCTTCTCTTTTTTGTTTTAGGGCTTCATCATAAGCTTTTCTTTTAGTTTCATCAATTAAAACATTATATGCTTCATTGATTTGTTTCATTATTTTTTCTGCATTTGCTTTTTGTTCTTCTGGCTGTAAGTCTGGGTGATATTTTTTTGCTAGTACTTTATATGCTTTTTCTATTATTTCTTTTGAAGCATTTTCACTTACCTCCAATATTTCATATAATGTTTTCATTTTCTTCCTCCATTTTTTTGTTACAGTATATCATTTTATGTTTTAAAATAACAGTATTTTTAAAAATATTTTTTTATTTTAGGAATTTTTAAATCCATTTATTATTATAAACTAGTAATATTTTTACAAATATTTTTATAATAATAGTATTTTTTTATTATTTATGATATAATAAATTCGCTTATGACAAAAAAGGAGTTGAACATTTTGAAATTAGCACAAGATAGTGAAGTATTAGCAAAAAATAAGGTTTTAATTTTATATATATTAAATAAAATAAATGAGCCAATTACTAATGATAGTTTACTTAGGCTTGTTTTAAATGTTATGGATATGAATTATTTTTATTTTCAGCAATTTCTTTTAGATTTGCTTGAAAATAAATATATTTCTTGTTTTGAAAAAGAAGGAAAAAGTGTTTACCAAATTACCGAAAGTGGCAGAAATGCTTTGAATTTAACTAATAGCATATTGCCTGGTATTATAAAATTAAAAGTAGATACTTCTTTTGAAAGTAATTTAAAGGAAACTGAGGAACAAAAATCTATTGTGGCTGAGTTTACGCCTTTAAGTGAAAATGAATATACTGTAACTTGTAAAATTAATGAGAAAAATACTTGTATTTTTGAAATAAGTGTTTTTGCAGGTTCACGTGAGGAAGCAAAGAAGATAGTAGATAATTGGAAAGAAAATGCTTACAGAATTTACCCAGAAATTTTAAATTCATTAAATAATTAAAAAGAGGGCCTCTTTTAATTATTACTATAATACATTAAGCTTTAATAGTACTATTTTTGCAGTTTTGAGAGGTCCCGTTCTGACCTTCTTCTTTGAATTGTCTTACTGCAACGGGCATTTGAAAAACAAGAAAACTAGTACTATTAAAGCAATTAACTAAAAGACATTAACTAGCAACCTTTTTTAATATTGCCTTCCCCATACTACCATTTTGTCTGCTTTTTTGCCACAGCATACGCAAGTGTCTGAAATATGTTCTTGCTTAAATGGTATGCATCTTGATTTTGCTCCTGTTAATTCTTTAATCTTTTCTTCGCAAGCTGGGTCTCCACACCACATTGCTTTTATAAATCCTTGATTTTCGTTCATTGTTTTAGTAAATTCTTCTAAATTAGTTGCTGTTGTTGTTTTTTCTTCTAGTCTTTTTTTACATTCTGCAAACATATTAGCTTGTATATCTTCTAGCAATTTTCCTAATTCTTCTGATAGGTTTTCTAGTTTTACTTCTTGTTTTTCTAATGTATCTCTTCTTGCTAAAATGCAAACTCCGTTTTCAATGTCTCTTGGACCCATTTCTATACGAACTGGTACTCCTCTCATTTCCCAATCATTAAATTTGTAACCAGTAGAGTAGCTATCTCTTAGGTCTAGTTTTACTCTATATTTTTCTAAAAGTTCATTGTATATTTCTTGTGCTTTTTGTGTTACTCCTTCTTTATGTGCTGCAATTGGTATAATTACTGCTTGAATAGGTGCTACTCTTGGTGGTAATTTTAGTCCTCTATTATCTCCGTGAGCCATAATAACTCCACCAATTAATCTTGTAGAAGCTCCCCAAGATGTTTGGTAAGCATATTCTTCTTTTCCTTCTTTGTTTTGGAATTTTACTTCAAATGGTTTTGTAAAGTTTTGTCCAAAATAGTGTGATGTTCCAGATTGAAGTGCTCTTCCATCATGCATCATTGTTTCTACTGTATATGTACTTTCAGCTCCTGCAAATTTTTCACTTGGTGTTTTTTCTCCTTTTACAACTGGAATTGCAAGTAAGTCTTCTATGACTCTTTCATATATTTCAAGCATTTGTATTGTTCTTTGTTTTGCCTCTTCTTCTGTTGCGTGTATTGTATGACCTTCCTGCCATAAGAATTCTCTTGAACGTAAAAATGGTCTTGTTTCTTTTTCCCAACGAAGTACATTACACCATTGATTATATACCATTGGTAAGTCTCTCCATGAGCTTAACCATTTTGAATATAA
>CANQAI010000077.1 GCA_947589265.1 uncultured Clostridia bacterium
GCGTTGGACTTGGAGTAGGTGTAGGAGTTGGTTTTGGTGTTGGAGTAGGCGTTGGTGTTGGGGTTGGGGTTGGGCTTGGAGTTGGTGAAGGAGTTGGTTCTACAGGATCTTTTTCAAATTCAACAACTATATGTTTATCTTCTGTCATCCTTTCAAATTTAGGTAGTTTATATGTTCCATCTGAGTTTTCTGTAAATTCTACTGTTTTTTCGTTTATAGTTATACTTTTTATATGATATCCTAATTCTGGTGTAACTACTATATCTTTTACGCTATTTTCTAAATGTTCAACTTCTTCAAATTTTTCTTGGCCTGAACCTGTTATACTTCCTCCTGTTCCTTTTACTTCTGTTGTTATTTTATGTTTTTTTATTTTGTACCAATATGTAACTTCTGTTGTTTCTCCTGCTACTATTTGTCCTTCTACATCATCTCCAGTATGTCTTCCTGTGTATTCATATTTATCTGTATCATATTTTTCTGGTGATAATGGACTGGTTTCATAATTATATCCATTTTCAAGATTTTCTGTAATTTCATCTTCTGCTATTTCTACTTGTTCTGTTCCATCTTCACTTTCTAAATAGTGATGTACTACTAGTCTTCCTGGTTCTTCCCCTATATGCCAAATTCCTTTACTATCTAAAAAGCCTATTGCACTAGTTGGTAATACTACTATTGGTCTAAGTGCTGTTACGCTGTCTTCTATGTTAAGTTGCGTATAGCCTATATCTCCTTCATATGAGCAACTAACTAAGCAGTCCATCATATACTCTATATAATTGTGTCCTTCTGCTTTTGAATAACCTGTTTGCGAATTAGAAATATTACTATCACTATAAGTTATAGAACTTTGAACTAGTGTATCATTTGCAAAATAATTTTCAATTTTTTCTCCTGATTTAGTTTGTATTGCAAAGTCATAGCAGTCCTCTTCACCTAAAATATAATCAATATTAGATATTTTTTTCCAGCCATCTGTTGTTTTTACTTCATCTCCAACATCTGGCACTGGATAATTATTCCTTTCGGTTGCTGATTTCCAGCCATCTTTTGTATATACTGGATGATAGACTGTTGCTTGTAAATATGAACCATCATCGAATGTGAATTTTATTAAATCTTTTGCCTTTTCATGTATATATGTGTGTGCTACTGTTCCGACTTCTACTGTTTGTGTATTTTCATCATAATAAAGTATATCATTTCCTACTTTTAAGTCTTTAGCTTTTATTGTTTCACCTGTTTTTGAAACTTTAATGTCAGTATCTCCAAATACGCATTCTCCTAAATCTTCATTGCATTCTTCTTTCACATTTATTTTTCTATATGTAGGTGAAGCAATCCAATATTTTTCACTTGTATCTAATTTATCTGTGTGAGGAAAATATAGTTCATCATTATACCCTGCTGAATCTGAACTTACGTTTATTACTTCTTCCATAATTGTTTCTATTCTTCCAGCTCTATATCCATATCCATTTGCATTTTTAGTAAAGCTACACATGCCGTTATAATTAAATTTTTCATCTAACACATCATCGTATAGTTTTCCATATCCTTTTTCGTTCCATGATGCAACCCACATTTCTATTGTTGGACTACCATAAGCAAATGAGCCTTCAAATCCTAATGCAAAATCTTTCCATATATTTGTGTCTAGTAATATTGCTGTTGCTTTTGAGTTTATGTCTGTAGCTTCCGAATATTTTTCATTGTTTTTGTATTTTTTTAACATAAATTGATTGGCTACATCTGTTGACAAATCACTCATTCCTTGTTTTTCTGCAAAGCTGCTATCGTTTTTCCAATATGCATTATATTTTCCATTGGTTGTCATTCCGGCTTCTTCTGGGATTTTACTAGCTTTCAAATAGTCTGCTGCAATTAGAAATACTGTTGTTCCATCATTATAAAATATTTTCCAATCATCTGTGTAAATTCCATTGTCATTTAGATCTACTGCATATAGCGCCCAATCGCCATAATTTGTTGCATTTATTTTCTTTGATAAAGTAGTATCTAGCACTAAATTATTATTGATATTTGAGTTAATGGTTGATGTTTTATTAAAAAATGCTACTGATATGTATGGTATAGTAACAATACTTATTATAATTACCACTATAATCAGAGCTAAAATTTTTCTTAAAAACATGCCATGTTCATTTTTTAATTCAATAAATATCTTCTTCATATGTATTATTCCTTTTTAATATATTTTTTTCTATTTTATTATAACACGGCTATATTACGTTTTCGTTACAAATGCATTACTTTTTTGTAACATAATTGTTTATTTTGTCACTTTATATACATGAAATCTTGCAAATATATTAACTTTTTTCAAATTTTATTGTTTGCGCTCTTTTATATAGTTTACTACATCTCCTACTGTTACTATTTTTTCTGCATCTTCATCTGGTATTTCTATTTCAAACTCTTCTTCAATATTCATTACTAGTTCTACAATATCTAATGAATCTGCTGATAAGTCATCAACAAATGTAGCTTCTTCTTTTACGTTTTCTTCATCAACTCCTAATTGATTAACAATAATTTCCTTTAATTTTTCAAATATTTCTTCATTACTCATAATTTTCTTCTCCTTTATAATTTTATATTATATTTTATTATATATAATTGAAATTTTAAATTCCCATTATATTATAACCACTATCTGCATATACTGTTTGACCAGTTATGCTATCTGACATATAACTTAATAAGAATGTTGCAACATTTCCAACTTGTGTAGCAGTAACATTTCTATGTAATGGTGATTTTTCTTCTACAACTGTTAAAATAGAAGAAAAGTCTTTAATTCCTTTTGCAGACAATGTTTTTATTGGTCCTGCTGAAATTGCATTTACTCTTATTCCAGTTCTTCCTAAGTTTTCTGCTAAATATCTAACACTTGCTTCTAGTGCTGCTTTTGCAACACCCATAACATTATATCCTTCTAACACTTTAGTTGAACCATGATATGTTAAGGTTACTAAACTTGCATTTTCGTTTAACATATCTTGCTCTTTAGCAATTCTAGCAGAAAGTACAAATGAATATGCACTTACATCAACAGCATGGCTGTATCCCTCTTTGGTAGTGTATATAAAGTCATTATGCAAATCTTCAGTATTTGCATGTGCAATTGCATGAACCAATCCATCTATTTTTCCATTTTCTTCCTTTATTTTAGAAAATACTTTTTTTACTAGTTCATCATTTGCTGCATCATCTAATACATAAGCTCTGCTACCATCAAATTCTGATATTAAATCTTCTATTTTGTCTTTATTTTCTTCTCCCATATATGTAAAAATAAGTTTTGCACCATTATCATAGGCAGATTTAGCAATTCCATAGGCAATGCTCCATTTGTTTCTTATTCCCATTATTAAGATTTTTTTATTTTCTAATAACATTTTCTACCTCCTATTTTATAGTTTTACATACTCTCCCATGTTTCTAAATTTTTCATATCTATTTTGAACTATCTTTTTTTCATTTAATTTATTTAACTCATTTATACTACTTATTATTTCTTTTTTCAAGTTATTAGCTAATTTTTCAAAATCTACTTCTCCATTTTTTTGTGGTTCTTTTATTATTTTATCTATTACTTTTAAATCGTATAAATCTTTTGCTGTTAATTTCATTTTTTCTGCTGCTTCTTTATATCTACTAGAATTTTTCCATAAAATACTACTATAGCCTTCTGGTGAAAGTATTGAATAAATAGCATTTTCTAGCATAAACACTTTATTTGCAATTCCTATTGCTAAAGCTCCACCACTTGAGCCTTCTCCAATTATAATAGAAATTACAGGTACTTTTAGCTTTGCCATTTCAAACATTGAACTAGCAATAGCTTCTCCTTGTCCTCTTTCTTCTGCTCCAATTCCAGGGTATGCACCTTTTGTATCAATAAATGTAATAATAGGTCTTTTAAATTTTTCTGCTTGTTTCATAAATCTAATTGCTTTTCTATAACTTTCAGGGTTTGGCATGCCAAAGTTTCTTTCAATGTTTTCTTTGGTAGACCTTCCTTTTTGCTGTGCAATTACTGTATAGTTTTGGTTTCCAATTCTAGCTAATCCACATATAATTGCTTTATCATCTTTAAAATTTCTGTCTCCGTGTAGCTCCATAAAATCATCAAATATTGCATTAATGTAATCAATAGATGTTTTTCTTTTTGGGTTTCTTGCTATTTCAACTATGTCCCATGCCGATGGTTTTGAATTAGGCATTATTTTTCGCCTCCTTTATGGAACTCAATTAATTTATATATAGTATCTTTTAAATCTTTTCTTTCTACTATTTTGTCTATAAATCCATGTTCTAATAAAAATTCAGCTGTTTGAAATCCTTCTGGTAAAGATTCTCCAATTGTTTGTTCTATTACTCTTTGCCCTGCAAATCCTATCATAGCCTTTGGTTCTGCTAAAATAATATCTCCTAAACTTGCAAATGATGCTGTTACACCTCCGTAAGTAGGGTTTGTCAAAACAGATATGTACAAAAGTCCTGCTTCATCTAGTTTAGTAAGTGCTGAAGTTGTTTTTGCCATTTGCATTAAAGATATAATTCCTTCTTGCATTCTTGCTCCACCTGATACAGAAAATATAACAAGTGGAAGTTTTTGCTTTATAGCTTGTTCTATGCTATATGTTATTTTTTCTCCAACTACTACTCCCATACTTCCCATTAGAAATCCACTA
>CANQAI010000078.1 GCA_947589265.1 uncultured Clostridia bacterium
AAATTTTATCACAACTAAATATTTTTTCTTCCTATCAACAATCGTTTATCGTAAGCTCAACACACATAAACATTCAACATGATAACTATAACTAAACATATCTAAAACATATAATTTAGTTATTTTATAATTATGCATTAAAAAGTTAAGATCTCTTACTAAAGTATGAACATTACAAGAAACATATATTATTTTTTTAGGTAAATTATTATTTATTATATTTATTATTTTTAAATCTAAGCCCTTTCGGGGAGGATCAAATATATAAACATTATATATATTATTGATATGACTTAATTTTTTTAAAACATCCCCACATATAAAATTAACATTAGTTAAATTATTTATTTTTTTATTTTCTAAAGCATTTTTAATAGCATTAGGTATTATTTCAATACCTAATACCGTTTTAACTATCAAACTTATTTGAATACTTATAGCTCCTACGCCACAATATAAATCCAAAACATTATCTTCCTTATTTAAATTTTCTTTTATTAAATTAAATAATTTAGAAGATACATACGGATTTATTTGAAAAAAAGAATCATATTCTATTTTATATTTTAAATTATTAACTATTTCTTTTAAATCACTTTGACCATATCTTAGTTTTTTATTTACAATAATTCCTTTAATAAAATTATTGGTTTTTAAAATATCTAAGTTTAAAGCATCGTTAGTATCTATAATAACTAATATTTCTGCTTCTTTATTAACCCTTAAAGTAATATTACCATTAATAATATTTATTTTATTTAATAAAGGAATAATATTATTGATAGTATTATTTGTAATCGGACAATAATTAATTTCGACTATTTTATTAGTACTTAATTTATAAAAACCAATTTTTTTATTTTCTACTTTAAGTTCAATTTTATTACGATAATTTTTATTACAATCATTAGATATTATAAGAGGGTCAACTAAAAGATTTAATTTTTTAAATATATTAATAACTTGATTCTTCTTATAATTTAAAGTATCAGAATAATTATAATTTTGTAATTGACAGCCCCCACATTCATTATAATAAGGACAAAATTCTTTTATTCTTTGGAAAGAAGGCGTTATTAATTTAATTACTTTTCCTTCTTGATATTTGGCTTTTTTAGTAGTTATAACAATATCGACAATATCAGATGGTACGACATTAGGAATAAAAGTAACAATCCCATCTACTAGGGCAATTCCTTTACCCGTATGGTCTAGTCTTTCAATTTTAACTACCATAAAATCACCTAAAGATATTTTAGCACTTTGAAAACATTTTGCAAGTTAAGAAAAATGTAATATAATGATATTACGAGGTTAGATATGAAAATAGGTTTATTTACGGAAGTATATCCTCCTTATATATCAGGAGTATCAACAAGTGTTCAAATGCTTAAAGAAGCTTTAGAAAAAATGCATCATACAGTGTATGTCGTAACCGCTAATTTAATTGATAATAAATTTAAATATGATGCCAAAGAAAGAATTATTTATTTACCAGGAATTAAAACGGGAATATATGAAACAAAATTAACAACTATATATTCTAAAAAAGCTTTAAAAATTATTAAAGAATGGGATTTAGATGTTATCCATAGTCAAACCGAATTTGGCGTTGGAACATTTTCTCGCATTGTGGCCAAAAAATTAAATATTCCCGTTGTACATACATATCACACTATTTATGAAGATTATACTTATTATATTACACACAATCATTTTAAAAATTTAAGTAAAAAACTCGCTATTAAACTAACTAAATTTTATTGTGATAAAAAATGCAACGAATTAATTGTACCCACTTTAAAAATCGCTACCTTATTAAAGCAATACGGAATTAATAAAAATATTCATATTATACCTACTGGTATTGATACAGAAAAATTTATAATAAATAAAAAAATGATTCCTATAATTAAAAAAATTAAAAATAAATATAAAATTAAAGATACGGATTTTGTTATTGGTAACGTAGGTAGAGTTGCCCAAGAAAAAAATTTAATTGAAGAAATAAAAGCTTTTAAAGAACTTTTAAAATATGGTGAAAATTATAAATTAATGATAGTTGGCGATGGTCCTTTATTAAAAGAAATTAAAAATCTTGTTAAAAAATTAGATATAGAAAAGAATGTTATTTTTACTGGAAAAGTTAAATATGAATTAATGTCTGCTTATTATAATACTTTTAATGTAATGATTTCTTTTTCAACTACAGAAACTCAAGGACTTACTATAATTGAAGGGCTAGCTGCCTCTCTTCCTGTCGTCGCTATATATGATGAGGCTTTTACGGATATGGTTACATCCAATTATAATGGTTTATTTTTTCATAATACGGAAGAATTTATCCAAGCGATGATAGAATTAAAAAATAATAAAACCAAATATAAAGAATTTAAAACTAACGCTAAAAATAGTATTTACAAATATTCTAAAGAAGTTTTTGCAGGAGAATGTTTAAAAGTTTATTTTCAAGCTATTAAAAATTACAAAAAGTCTTAAAACTATAAATCTAGACTATCTTGATTTAATAAAAATTCCTGTATTCCAATTACTAATATACCTTCTTCTGTATACCAATGCTTAATATTATCTTTTACGACAATTATTTTTTTAAAATTATCGTTAATATTCATTAAAGGCCGTTCTTCTTGGATAGTTTTTTCTCTTGTTTCTAAATTTAGGGCTGATTGTATATAATATCTTTTATCTCCTAAATTACATACAAAATCAACTTCCAATTGTTTTCTATTTTTACTATCATCCCTAATTTCTACTACCCCCACATCAACATTATAACCTCTTATCATTAATTCATTATAAATTATATTTTCCATTAGATGATTTTCTTCTTGTTGGCGAAAATTTAATCTAGCATTACGAAGTCCAATATCAGAAAAATAATATTTTTGAGGAGTTTGAATATATTTTTTTCCCTTAACATCATATCTAATAGCTTTTTCAAATTCCTTTACTTTTTGAACTTCGTCTAAAAATATATAGTAAGTATTTTTATCTTTTACTATACTCTTAATATAATTATTTAATTCTATGGCATTTGTTATATTAGCATAATTAAGAGATTCAAAATTAATATTATATATTAAAATTATTTAAATATAAATATAAAGTTTTTTTGTGTACATTTTGATAACGAAATCCGAAATGTTATAAAGTTTTGATTTGGATATCCGTATTAAATAAATAACCCATATATAACCTTATGTTAAAATAATTTTTGATCTAGAAAATTATAAAGGAGGTATATATGGGTCGTAATTATTCTAACAAAAATTTATCAGCTTTGGAAATAGGAAATATTGAATTTTATTTAAATGAAAGAAAGAGTTATTCAGAAATCGGAAGAATTTTGGAAAAAAATGAAAGTACAATTAGAAAAGAAGTAAAAAAATACTCTTCTTATTTTGGTAGTCAAAGAAAATGTTCTAATTGTCTAAATAAAGATAATTGTCACCAAAAATATCTTTGTGAAAAGATTCCTGATAAAGTTAAATGCTCTCAATGCAAATATTGTTCAGAAGCAATTAAAGTTTGTCCAAATTATAGAGTGATTATTGATTGTGAATTATTAAAAAAGAATCATCATGTTTGTAATGGTTGTGAACTTTATTTTAAATGTAAAAAAGTTAAAATTAAATATCATGCGGAAACTGCTATAAAAATGCATAATGCTGTTCAAAGAGTTTCTCGAATTGGAACTAAAGTAGATTCTTTTCCTCAAGAATTTAAAGATTATCTTTCTAAACTTATTAAAAATGGTATCTCTCCTGAAGTTATTATGAATACACTTCCAGAAAAATATCTAATGTTTAAGTCTGCACCTTCCGCTTTCTATGAATGGATAGATAAAGGTTTATTAGATTGTTGTAATTTAGATTTAAGAAATAAAGTATCTAGAGTAAGATATGGAACAAATACTGAAAAAAGAAATACAATTAAAGGTCATCAATTAAACGGAAGAAGCATTGAAGATTTATCAGAAGAAGAAAGAATTAACAGACCACTTGGTTTTGTTGAATTAGATACTGTGGAAGGAATAAAAGGTGGTGAATTATTATTTACTATTATGTTCCCTTGTTTTTCTTTAATGCTTGGTTTTAAAATTAAACAAAAAACACAAGAAGAAATTGGTAAAATACTAGATATGTTAGAAGAAAGACTTGATTGTTATTTTTATATTCTTTTTAGAAAAGCTATTCCTGATAATGGTAGCGAATTTCTTGATTTTAATTTATTAGAAAAATCTATTCATAATGATTTAAATAAAAGAATGGAAATTCATTATGCTCATTCTTATGCTCCATATGAAAAACCTCACATTGAAAACAACCATATTCTTTTAAGATGGTTAATTAAAAAAGGATATGATATTACTCTTTTATCAAGTGATGATATTTTAGATATTATCAATCGTTTAAATAATTATCCTAGACCTAAAAAGGGGTTTAAAACACCTTTGCAACTTCTTGAAGATGAATTAGGTAATTATGCTTTGGATTTATTAAATTTACATCATATCCCTATCGATCAATTGAATATGAAAGATATGATAATAAAAAATCAAGAGCGAACTTAGTGAGTTCATTTTAACTCTTGATTTTTTATTTCATATTTTTATAATTATTTTTCCAATAAAGTTTATCTTTATTGCTTACTTACTATTAAA
>CANQAI010000079.1 GCA_947589265.1 uncultured Clostridia bacterium
TCGAGCCCGTTCCAGGTCGCCATTTTTTATATAATATGCCTCGATAGCTCAGTTGGTAGAGCAAGGGACTGAAAATCTTTGGTGCAATTTAATGGTCTGATAGCTCAGTTGGTAGAGCAGGAGACTGAAAATCTCCGTGTCAGTGGTTCGATTCCACTTCAGACCACCAAACATATTTACTAGAAATAGTGGTTCAATGTCAATAGTTGGGGTGAAACATCTGTAAAGTTGTTTTGCACCAGCTTTTTAATTGGGTTGAAAAAGTCTCATAAAAATTATATGTTTGCAATATTATGTAAAATATGTTATAATTAAAAGTGCAATTTACGTTGCAATAATACTAGCTAGTATACTAGCTAAAAAGGAGTTGGAAAACACATGTTAAAGCACTACATGGAAATCCGGTATGAGGGAGAAAGTGGTCCGTACTTTTACGAAAAGGAAGTAACAGTCCCCGGCATCAGCAATAACCCTATTCCGGAAGGCAACAGTGGGGTATGTTTTTTCGATTGCGAAGTGATAACCATGAATGGCATGGAACTCAGAAGCGAGAGAAAAAACGAAACCGGTTGGTACTACACAGGAGAGGAACTTTTCATAGATGACGCAAAGGCTCAGGGCAAGATTTCGGAGAAACAGTACGAAAAGTATGTTTACTTCGGACACCGTAGAGTGGTCATCACCAAAGAAGGAAGAGCAATTCCCCTGTGGGCGATAGACAGCGTCGTTAATACCTAAACTCCAAAAAAATTCCTTAAGATACAGATTGTGTCTTAAGGAATTTCTTTTAAAAAAAGAATAATAATCTATTACTAAACTTTAAAAATTTGGTTGTTCTGATATAAGTTTATCTGCTTGTTCTTGCGATATATAACCATTTTTAACCATTGTTGAAATAACTTTTTGTTGTCTATTTAAAGTAAGATTTAAATTAGCAGTAGGAGCGTAAACACTAGGAGCATTTGGAATTCCTGCCATCATTGTTGCTTCATATAATGTCATATTGCTAGGACTTTTATTTAAATAGCCTTCACAAGCTTCTTTAATTCCATAATATCCATCACCAAAATAAATTGTATTAACATAAAACTCTAAAATTTCATCTTTTTCATAAGACTTCTCTAAGTCATATGCCATAAATAATTCTGCAATTTTTCTATATGCTTCATTATTATCAGTAGCAATAAAATATAAATTTTTAGCAACCTGTTGTGTAATTGTGCTACCACCTTCTAAAAAATCAGCATGTATTATATTAGTTAAAAGAGCTCGTCCAATAGCTATTATATCAATAGGGCCATGACTGTAAAAACGTCTATCTTCAACTGAAACAACAGCATTTCTATAATCTTTTGGCAGATCATCTATTTTTACATAATCATCATCTAATCTTATTGTTTCAATTTTCTTCTCTAAACTCATATTTGATAAAGCCTCTTTATATAAACTATAACCTTTATAAAAGATAAAGCCTACTACAATTATTACAATAACTAAAAGTATTAATAAAATTCTTTTAATTAATTTCATAAATTTTCTCCCTTTCAATATTTTTATTAACTTTATTATACCTTGTTTTTAAAATAAAATCTATTAAAAACTTATTAAATTTTAATAGATTTTATCTTAATATTTCTTGACTATTAAGTAAGTTATTTGTATAATTTCTGGAGAAATAATAATTAATTTTAGGTGATTAAATTGGAATCTACAAAAGAAGAAAAAAATATACACTTATATCCCATTTATAAAATGTTATCATGGGATTTATTATTCTATTATTCAATAAGTTTTCTTTTCTTTACACAAGTAAAAAACATTAGTGCTGCTGATGTTTTATTAGGGGAAGCTCTATTTCCAATTTTTAAATTTGTTCTATTAATGCCACTTACAGCCTTAATTGCAAAAATAGGTAAAAGAAAAAGCATAGTTTTGGCAAATTTAATAAATGCATTTTCTATTTTAAGTTATATAATTGCTCAGAACTTTACCTATATTATAATAGGCCAATTTTTATCAGCAATTGCCTTTGACTTAAAAGGAGTAACAGAAACTAACTTATTATATGATAGCTTACCTAAAGATGAAAAAAGAGGTCAAAGCTTTTCTAAAATAGATGGAAAGGGAACTTCATGGTATTACTACATAGATGCAATTACTACACTTGTTTCAGGTTTTTTATTTGTAATTAATGGATATATACCATTTATATTATGTTTTGCATTTTGCATAATTTCTGCAATATTGTCAATTAAATTTAGTGATATAAAAAAGACAGATGCAAACGAGAATATCAAATTTACAACATATATAAAAGATTTAAAACATTCATTTAAATATATGTTACAGTCTAACAGACTAAGATATTTAATAATTTTAGGAGGAATTTTCTGGGGATTTTTATCTACATTAATTAGTTTAAGAACAGGAATGTTAAAACAAATAGGGGTATCAGAAGAATACATTGGAATTATATTTTCTGTACTTGGAATAATATCTGGAATTACAGCTAAAAATCAAAATAGAATTCATAATAAGTATAGAAACAAAACACTTGCATTTTTAACTGTGCCAGCAACAATTTCTTGCATTTTAACAGGATTTTTTGTAATGGGCAATTTCCCATTCAAAATAACATTAGCACTTGTTTTGATAATGTTTTTAATACAATTTATGGCAAAAGGACCTTTCTTTACATTAATTAAAAGATATTTAAACAATTTCACAACATCTTCTTTAAGAAATAAAATATCATCATCATATAATTTTTTTGAAAGTTTAATGAGGGCTGGAATATCGCTCTTAGCATCATTTTTATTAAGAATTACCAATTCCTCTAATACAATACTTGTATTAGGATGTTTAGTAACAATTGCTATTGTATTATTACTTGATAAAATGCATGGAAAAGTAGGATTAAAACCTGAAGAATATGCTAAAAAAGAAATAGAATTTTTGGAAATTAAATAATAAAAATCAATTGACAAATTACTTAAGTTAATAGATAATAATGTTAGTAAACAAAAGATTAAAGGAGGAAAATACTATGTATGTATTTAACCATATTACAGTAAATCCACAATTACCAAAAAGAATAGAAAAATTATCAGAAATTAGCTATAATTTATGGTGGTCATGGAACACAGAATTTTTGAGATTATTTAAAAAAATAGATATAGATTTATGGGAAAGAATAGATAAAAACCCAGTTAAATTTTTAAAATTGGTTGCACAAGAAAAAATAGAGCAAGCTGCACAAGACTTAGAATTTTTAAAAGCTTATGATAAAGTTGTAGAAAACTATGAAAACTATATGAAAAGCAAAAATACATGGTTTGCTAAAAAATATCCAGATAATCGTACAGATTTAATTGCATATTTTTCAGCAGAATACGGCTTAGACCAAACATTACCTATATATTCTGGAGGACTTGGAATTTTGTCAGGAGACCACTTAAAATCTGCAAGTGACTTGGGAATTCCTCTAGTTGCAGTAGGCTTATTATATAAAAACGGCTATTTCTATCAAAAAATTAATGACGCCGGCATACAACAAACAGAATATTATGATATAGATGTAGATAATTTACCATTAAAAAGACTAAAAGATATAGATGATAAAGATGTTATGGTAGCAATTCAATTTCCTAAGAAAAAGCTATACTTAAAAGCTTGGAAAGTTAATGTGGGTAGAGTAGAACTATATTTGTTAGATTCAGACATAGAAGAAAACTTACCAGAATATCGTGATATTACAAAAACACTTTATGGTGGAGACCAAGAAATGAGAATTAAGCAAGAAATTGCACTTGGCCAAGGTGGTGTAGCACTTTTAAAAGCTTTAGGCTTAAATCCAACAGTTTACCACATGAATGAAGGGCATTCATCTTTCTTAATTTTAGAATTAATATATAGCTTAATGAAAGAAAAGAAAATATCATTCCAATTAGCAAGGGATATAGTTTCTTCTAAAACTGTGTTCACTACACATACACCAGTTCCAGCAGGAAATGACATTTTCCCACTTAGTTTAGTAGAAAAATATTTTAAAGATTTTTGGGATAAATTAGGAATTTCAAAACAGGACTTTTTTGCAATGGGAATGAAACCAGATGCTACACTAGATAGTGGTTTCAATATGGGAATTTTAGCATTAAAAGTAGCAGGAAAGAAAAATGGAGTAAGCAAGCTTCATGGAGCAGTTTCAAGAGAACTATTTGGAGAAGTATGGCCAGAAATTGCAGCAAATGAGTCACCTATTACTTATGTAACAAATGGAATTCATACATGTTCATGGATTGCACCAGGTTTAAAGAAATTATATAATAAATATTTAATACCATATTGGCAAGATAAAATTTATGATGATGAAATATGGCAAAAAGTTGCTGATATTCCAAATGATGAATTATGGAAGGCACACCAAGAACGTAAAGAAAGAATGTTAGCTATTGTAAGTCAAAACATAGTAGAAAGACTAAGAAGAAGTGGATATCCATACAATGAAATCATGCAAATAGTATCTAAATTAGATTCTAATGCACTAACAATAGGCTTTTCTAGAAGATTTGCAACTTACAAAAGAGCAACATTAATATTTAAAGATTTAGAA
>CANQAI010000080.1 GCA_947589265.1 uncultured Clostridia bacterium
TGTACCATTTGGAAGTACTGTTGTACCTCTTACTTGTTGGTCTGCTTGTTTTGAATCAACACCTAACTTAACATGTAGTTCCACTGTTTCATCAAATTTTGTTTTTGGCATTTTTTCAATTGTATCTAATGCTTCTTTAGCATCATACAATTTTTTTCTATCAACTAGCTTTTCAGCTTCTTGATATCTCTTTCCTCTTTTCATTTTTACCTCCTTTGGTTCAATCGAAGTTCTTAAATTTTATGATTAAATTATTATAAAAAATATAATTAATTTGTTCAAATAAAATTTAAAGTTCTCTTCTCCCAATATTTTAATTTAATTATTTACTGCAATAACTATATGGTTATTTAAAATTTTTTATTATTCTTCTACTATAATACCCATAGATCTTGCAGTACCTGCTACCATACTCATTGCAGCTTCAATAGATGCTGCATTTAAGTCTGGCATTTTCTTTCTAGCAATTTCTTCAACTTGTGCTTTTGTTAGTTTTGCTACTTTTTCTTTATTAGGTTTTCCAGAGGCCTTTTCTATTTTTGCAGCTTGCTTAATTAAAACTGCCATAGGTGGCTCTTTTGTAATAAATTCAAATGATTTATCTTTATAAACTGTAATAACTACTGGAATAACTGTATTTCCCATTTGTGCTGTTCTATCATTAAATTGTTTTACGAAATCCATAATATTTACGCCACTTGCACCTAATGCTGGTCCAACTGGTGGAGCTGGTGAAGCCTTTCCTGCTGGAATTTGTAATTTAATTACATTTCCTATTTCTTTCTCTGCCATTATTAGCACCTCCTTTTTGTGTTTCAATATGTATATTAATCTAAAAAAATAGATTATTAACTAATTTGTTTTTGTAATTTTAATTTAGAACAAGTAGTACGAGGCAACCGAACTAAAATTTTTGAGATTGTACTTTTGGTACATCGAAAAAATATTATGTGAAGGTTAACAAAGTAATACGAAGTTATAAATTAAAATTTAGATTTTTTGAACTTGAGAAAACTCTAACTCAACAGGTGTTTCCCTTCCAAACATAGAAACTAATACTTTTACCTTGTGTTTCTCCTTGCTTAGCTCTGTAACCACTCCTGTGAAGTCTGTTAATGGGCCATCTACAATTCTAACTGAATCATTAATATCATAGTCTACATTTACTTCAACTTGCTCAAATCCCATTTTTCTAATTTCCTCATCTGTAAGAGGAATTGGGTCTGTTCCTGATCCAACAAAGCCTGTAACACCTCTAGTATTTCTTACTATATACCAAGTTTTTTCTGTTACAATCATTTTTACTAAAACATAACCTGGAAATACTTTTTTTAAGTTTGTTTTTCTTTGTCCTTCTTTTATTTCAATTTGTTCTTCCATTGGAACAACAATTTCAAAGAAGTAATCTTCTAGTTCTCTATTTTTTATTGTTTTTTCTAAGTCTGTTTTTACTTTGTTTTCATATCCAGAATATGTATGTACTACATACCATCTTGGTACTAAGTCTTCTTTTTCTTGAGACATTTATAAAGCCTCCTTATTATTTCTATTCATTTACTGTTTGTTTTCAGCTTCGTTATTTTCAGTGTTATTTGTTTCCTCAGCATTATTGTTTGAAGTACTATTGCCTTCTACATTTTCAGTTTCTTGGTTTGTATCTATGGTTTGTGTATTTTGAGTTCCTATGGCATCTCTTAATTTATTAATTCCATAGTCATTTGCTAATTCAAAAACCAAGTCCAATGCAAATACAATAACAGCTGTAATTAATACAATTGTAATAACTGCAATAGTATTATTAACAAGTTGCTTTGGTGTTGGCCAAATTACTTTTTTTAACTCTGCCTTAAAATCTTTGAAAAAATGTTTTTTGTTGTTGTTTTCTTTATTTTCTTTTTTAGTTACGTCTTTAGGCATTTAATTTTCCCCCTTAAAAGGTTTATTTTGTTTCTTTATGTGTTGTACGTTTTTTGCAAAATTTACAATATTTAACTACTTCTAATCTATCTGTATTGTTCTTTTTATTTTTTTCTGTTAAATAATTTCTTCTTTTGCATTCTGTACATTCTAATGTAATTGGTTCTCTTGCTCCTTTTGTAGCCATTTAACACACCTCTGCTTTCTAACACTTTTGGTTCATTTTTTTAAGCGTATGTTCTTCACATACGCTTAATTATTTTATCACTTTTATATTAATATGTCAACTGTTTTGAATGTTTTACTTAAACTTTTTATTAATTTTTTGTCAAATTAAATTATAGAAGCATTTATTCATTCAATTATACTGTTCTTGTTTAATATTTTATTTTTATAATATATTAGGATGTCTTTTTAATACATTACTTAATTTTTTAATATATTAACTTGATTTTTTTCTTTTAGATTTGCTTTTCTTTTGAACTGAAAAGCCAAATTTCCCTAGCTGTTTTCCTAAAGCAAAATATTTTCCATTTGCATAGGTAATTAAATTACATTTTGTTATGTCAAATGCTCCCTTTTTATCTATATACTGTTCATCTACATCTATTGAAACAATTTCTGCTATAAACATATCATGGCTTCCTAAATTTTTAATTTCTTTTACTTTACATTCAATAGAAACTGGACTTTGTTTTATAGTAGGACATTTAACGAATTTTGCTTTTTCTTTATCTAATTTCATTTCTTTAAATTTATCTACTTTAGCGCCTGTTTTTACTCCACACCAATCTGTAGCATATACTAAATCCTTAGTAGTTAAGTTAATTACAAATTCCTTAGATTTTTCAATAATATTATGTGAATATCTTTCTTTACGAACAGAAATATAGCACATTGGCTTTTCTGAGTTTATTATTCCTGTCCAAGCAACTGTTATAATATTGCTTTTTTCCATAGTTCCACAAGATACCATTACAACTGGTAATGGATAAATAAAAGTCCCAGGTTTCCATATTACTTTACTCATAAAATAATTCTCCTTACTTAATTTAATTTTAAGCAATTTTATTTTTATTAAGATAATTATAAATTTATACTATAAATGTAAATTATTTATACATTATAATACAAAATAAAGAAAAAAAACAATAAAGTTTAAAAAAATTACGCAATTTACATTTGTTAAATATATGTTATAATATTTTTAAGGTGAATTTAAATATGAATTATAATAAAGAATATAAAAAATATCTAACATCTGCAATATTAGATAATGCAAATAATAAAATAGCAAGTACCACACTTATAACAGCTTTTGCTATTTATCTTGGAATACCAGATTTCTGGATTGGATTATACGTAATATTAGATACCATTACAAATATAATTCAAATATTTGCTGCACCGTTGTTTTCTAAAATAGGCCAAAGTAAAAAAGTTGTTTTAATAAATTATTCTTTATATAGAATATCATCTATTTCTTTTGCTTTTATACCATTTATCTCTCAAGATATAAATATAAGAATAATATTATTCTTCATTCCTGCTATTGTTTATGCTATAACTGGAGAACTTGGTTATATAACTTTTGTTAATTGGCGTATGAGTTTAATCAAAAAAGAAGATAGAGGGAAATTTAGTGCTACAAAAAATGCCTTTAAAAATACTGTTATTGTACTTTTTAGCTTCTTAATGGGAATTTTATTGGATCATTTTAAGGCAAGTGGAAATGAATTGTTTGGCTTTATCTTTTTATTTTTTATAGTATTTATTATTGCAATTATAGATATAATTTTAAGAATTTGTACTTATAAACCTGATATAGAACAGCAAAAAATTAGTTTAAAAGAATCAATCAGTTTTCCTGCTAAAGACAAATCATTTAGGAAAATATTATTATTTTGTGGATTATATAGATTTGCTATAGGAATAGGCACTATATATTTAAATGTGTATATTTTAAGGTATTTAAATATCAGTTATTTATATTATAGTATTTTAAATATGATAATATCATTGTCAGAAGCATTATTTGGATTATATTGGTCAAAAAAAATAAATGATAGAAATTGGAGAAAAGTTTTAATTCCTATGAATACATTATATATTATCACATTTTTATGTTTATCAATATTAAAAGATAATGTCTTAGTGTATTTCCTACCTATCATATATTTGTTAATTGGTTGTGGAAATAGTGCTTATGACTTATATGACAATATTGCAATATATGAGGGGGCATTAAAAGGATATGAGACATCTTATGTGACATTTGAAAGATTTATTGAAGGAATTGTTACTGCCTTGATACCATTATTTACAAGCACTTTACTGATAAATAGTGGAGAGCTATCTATTAAGCTTACTTTCGTTATTTCATTAATCTTTTTTATTATTATACTTATTTTTATTTATAGTAAATATATTAATAAAAAACTGGAATAAAATGCCTTTTAGTTTCTTTGCTATATTATAACTTATTAAAAAAAGAAACCACAAATTAGAAAATTCTAATTTCTAGTTTCTTTTTTTACATTTTTTAACTATTATAGATCAAAATAAATTGTAATTTTAATTTGTTTATAATGCAATTTATTTTATTTAAACATAAAAAAATCTGGCGACAACCTATTTTCTCAGCAGGGTAACCTACAAATATCTTCGGCACATTGGAGCTTGACTTCTGT
>CANQAI010000081.1 GCA_947589265.1 uncultured Clostridia bacterium
ATTGTAATAAAACATCCTAATCTAAAAAGTACTATTAAAAGTAGTGTATATAAGATTCTTTTTCTTACATCTGGTGTTTTAAATGCATTTATAATTGTCTTAAACATTAAATCACCTCGGCCTTTCCACCTAAAGCTTCAATTTTTTCTTGTGCAGCTTTAGTAAATTTTACAGCCTTTACATTAATTTTTTTGTCTAATTTACCTGTTGCAATAATAACAATTCCATCGTTAATTTTACGAATAATTCCATCTTTTACTAAGCTTTCAGCTGTAACATCTTCTGTTGTTGCTTTGTTTAACATTGTTAATGTTACTTCTGTATAGTTCTTAGCATAAATATTGTTAAATCCTCTTTTTGGTAATCTTCTATATAAAGGAGTTTGGCCACCTTCAAATCCACGTCTAACTCCTCCACCGGCTCTTGCTTTTTGTCCTTTATGTCCTTTTCCAGAAGTTTTTCCAAGACCTGAGCCAACTCCACGACCAACTCTTGTTCTTGTTTTTGTTTTTTGTGCTGGTTTTAATTCGTCTAGTTTCATTTTGCGATTACACCTCCTATTTTATTTGTTGATAGTTTGTTCATTATTATACTTTATAATTTAAAATTTTATAAGATATCTTCTACTGCTTTTCCTCTTTTTTTAGCCACTTGTTCAATTGTTTGCATACTTTTTAATCCTTCAATTGTAGCATATACTACGTTTCTTGGATTACTTGTTCCAATTACTTTTGTTCTAATATCTCTATAACCTGCAAGCTCTAATACTGGTCTTACGCTACCACCAGCGATAACTCCAGTACCTTCTGCAGCTGGTTTTAACATAACTCTTGCACTTCCAAATGTACCTACATATTCGTGTGGAATTGTTGTTCCTACTACTGGAACTTCTATTAAGTTCTTTTTAGCTTCTTCAATAGCTTTTTTAATAGCGTCTGGAACTTCTGAAGCTTTACCATTTCCTACACCTATATGTCCATTTTCGTCACCTACAACAACGACAGCACTAAATCTAAAGGTTCTACCACCTTTTACAACTTTTGCTACTCTGTTAATTGCAACTACTTTTTCTTTTAATTCTGATGTATTTTCTGATTGCACTTTATTTTTCCCTCCTTATTAAAATTGTAAACCGCCTTCTCTTGCGGCTTCAGCTAACTCTTTTACTACGCCGTGATAAATGTATCCACCTCTATCAAAAACAACTTCTTTAATGTTTTTTTCTAAAGCTCTTTTAGCAATTAAGTTTCCTACTTCTTTAGCAGCTTCACAATTAGCATGTTTTGTTTTTACTTCTTTGTCTAATGTAGAAGCTTGAACTAAAGTATTTCCTTTTACGTCATCTATTACTTGAACGTAAAGGTTATTATTACTTCTAAACACACATAATCTTGGACGAGTTTCTGTTCCAGAAATTTTGTTACGTACTCTTATATGTCTTCTTGTTCTTTCTTCTTTTCTGTTTATTTTCTTAATCATTTTTTGCTCCTTTCTACTAATGTAACAGCATTAGTAATTTAAAAAATAATTTCTAATTTTATTTTTTACCTGATTTACCTTCCTTACGTCTAATATGTTCTGTAGCATATTTAATACCTTTTCCTCTATATACTTCTGGTGGTCTCTTTGTTCTAACAACTGCTGCTGTTTGACCAACTAGTTCTTTATCAACACCTCTTACAGTAACATGGTTTGCATCTGGTAAATCAAATGTAATTCCTTCTGGTGGTGTGATTTCAACAGGATGAGAATATCCTAAGTTTAATACTAATATATTTCCTTTTTTCTGTGCTCTGTAACCAACACCATTGATTTCAAGCTCTACTTTGAATTCATGAACAACTCCTTCAATCATATTATTAATTAAAGTTCTTGTTAGTCCATGTAAACTTTTATTTAAAGCTTCATCGTTTGGTCTTACTACAGTAATAGTGTTTCCTTCTACGTTTACTTTCATATTTCTATGAAATTCTCTTTCTAATGTTCCTTTTGGACCTTTTACAGTAATGTGATTTTCATTAACGCTAACTTCTACGCCTTCTGGCACTGTAATAGGTTTATTTCCTATTCTTGACATTTCTATATTTCCTCCTTCCTACCAAATATAAGCTATAACTTCTCCACCTAGTCCTTCAGCTCTTGCTTCTTTGTCTGTTTTTATTCCTTTTGAAGTAGAAATTAAAGCAATACCTAAACCATTTAGAACTTGTGGTAATTCGTCTTTTGATGAATATACTCTTAATCCTGGTTTACTAATTCTTTTTAAACCATCAAGTATTCTATTTCCTTTTTCATCATATTTTAATGTAATACGAATTACACCTTGACTATTATCATTAATTTCTTCATATGCAGCAATGTAACCTTCTTTAAATAGAATATCTGCTATTGATTTTTTCATATTAGAACTAGGTACATCTACTGTTTTATGTTTTTGACTATTTGCATTTCTAATTCTTGTTAACATATCTGCAATTGGGTCAGTTGTATTCATTAATCTTTTCCCTCCTTTTTTTATCTTCTACCAGCTTGCTTTCTTAACTCCTGGAATTTCTCCCTTATGAGCTAATTCTCTAAAGCAAACACGGCAAATTCCATATTTTCTAATATAAGCATGTGGTCTTCCACATATTTTACAACGATTATATTCTCTTGTTTTGTATTTTTGTTCTCTTTGTTGTTTTACTTTTAAAGACTTCTTAGCCATGAATTTCTCCTTTCTTACATTTACTACATACTAGTTTTGGAATGGCATTCCTAATAAAGAAAGTAATTCTCTTGCCTCTTCATCTGTCTTAGCAGTAGTAACAAATATAATATCCATACCTCTAATTTTATCAATTTTATCATATTCGATTTCAGGGAATATTAATTGTTCTTTAACACCCATTGAATAGTTTCCTCTTCCATCAAATGAATTATTAGATACTCCTCTAAAATCTCTTACTCTTGGTAATGCTACATTAAATAGTTTGTATGCGAAATCATACATTTTTCCTTGTCTTAATGTAACTTTACATCCAATATTAACACCTTCTCTAATTTTAAAAGCAGCTATAGCTTTTTTTGCCTTTGTTACTATTGGTTTTTGACCTGTAATAATACTTAAATCATTAATGGTATTATCTAATGCTTTTGGATTATCTTTCATATCTCCTAAACCAACATTTATAACTATTTTTTCTAGCTTTGGAACTTCCATAACTGATTTGTAGTTAAACTTTTTCATTAATGCTGGTACAACTTCTTTTTGATATTGTTCTTTTAATATTTCCATAAGTCTTTTCTAGACCTCCTTCCTATTTTAGTTTATTTCCACATTTTTTGCAAACACGTACTTTTGTATCTCCTTCAACTAAGTAACCAATTCTTGTAGGTTTACCGCATTTTGGACATACAACATTTACTTTACTACTATGTATGCTGCATTCTACTGGAATAATTCCGCCTTCTTCACCTTGTTTTCTAGGTTTAACATGTTTTTTACGAACATTAACACCTTTTACTATTACTTTTTGTGTTTTAGGAATTACTTCTAATACTTCTCCTGTTTTTCCTTTATCATTTCCTGATAAAACTTTAACAGTGTCTCCTTTTTTTATTTTCATTTTCTATTTTCACCTCTTCTTTTAGTTTGAGTTTTTTAATTTTGCTCGTTTACAACTTAAAGAACTTCTGGAGCTAATGATAATATTTTCATATATTCTCCATCTCTTAATTCTCTAGCTACTGGTCCAAATATACGAGTTCCTCTTGGTGTTTTATCATCTTTTATAAGAACTGCTGCATTTTCATCAAATCTTAAATAAGAACCATCTGCTCTTCTAATTGGCTTTTTTGTTCTTACTACAACGGCTTTTACAACATCACCTTTTTTTACAACGCCACCTGGTGTAGCTGTTTTAACAGAAGCAACTATAATGTCGCCTATGCCAGCATATTTTCTATATGAACCACCTAAGCATCTAATGCACATAATTTCTCTTGCACCAGTATTATCAGCAACTTTTAAGATACTTTGTTGTTGTACCATTTTATTTTCCTCCTCTACTATTTTTGAGTTATGTTTTTGTACATTCTTTTTGTTTTATTTAATTATTGCCTTTTCTAAAACTTCAACTACTCTCCATCTTTTATCTTTAGAAAGTGGTCTTGTTTCCATTACTTTTACTTTATCACCTGTTTGGCATTCATTGTTTTCATCATGAGCTTTTAATTTGTATGTTCTTTTTTGAATTTTTCCATACATTTTGTTCATAACATTAGTTTCAACAGCTACTACAACTGTTTTATCCATTTTGTCTGAAACAACAGTGCCAACCATTACTTTGCGAAGATTTCTTTCTTCCATTTAGGTAACTCCTTTCTATTTATTATCTTGTAATAACTCTCTTTGTCTTAAAACTGTTTTTATTCTTGCTATATCTTTCTTCACTTCTTTTATTTTCATTGGGTTATCTAGTCCATTTGTTGCTAAACTAAATCTTAGTTTAAACAATTCATTTTTTAGTTCGCCTAATTCCTTTTCTAATTCTGGTGAAGACATTTCTTTTATTTTATTTATCTTCATCGCTACCACCACCTAAACTATCAGTTTCTC
>CANQAI010000082.1 GCA_947589265.1 uncultured Clostridia bacterium
CTCTACGACAAATACGGCATTGTTCATCTTTATATCTTGCCATTTTTTATTTTCACCTTTCTTTCAATTTATGTGGGCTATATACCCTTTAATTATACTCTACGTCTTTTTGGTGGTCTACAACCATTGTGTGGAATTGGTGTAACATCTTTAATTGAGCTAATTTCCAATCCTGCAGATTGTAATGACCTAATTGCTGCTTCACGACCAGAACCTGGTCCTTTTACAAATACTTCTACTGTTTTTAGTCCATGTTCCATTGCTGCTTTTGCTGCAGTTTCTGCTGCTTCTCCTGCTGCAAATGGTGTGCTTTTTCTTGAACCTTTAAATCCAAGTTCTCCAGCACTAGCCCAAGAAATAGTATTTCCTTGAACATCTGTAATTGTAACTATTGTGTTATTAAAACTAGAATGAATATGTGCCATTCCTTTATCAATGTTTTTTCTATCTCTTCTTCTAGTTGTTGTTTTTTTAGCTACAGTTTGTGCCATTTTTACTTACTTCCTCCTTATTTAGTCTTTCTTGCTTTTGCTAACTAATTTTCTAGGTCCTTTTCTTGTACGAGCATTAGTTTTTGTTCTTTGTCCTCTAACTGGTAGACCTTTTCTATGTCTAATTCCTCTATAGCATCCAATTTCTGTTAATCTTTTAATATTTAAAGCAACCTCTCTACGTAAATCACCTTCAACAGTATAACCTTCCATTGCATTTCTAATTGCTTGTACTTGATCATCTGTTAAATCTTTTACTCTAATATCTGGATTAACTTTTGCCTTTGCTAGAATTTTTTGTGAACTTGCTAAACCAATACCATAAATATAGGTTAAACCAATTTCTACTCTTTTCTCTCTAGGTAAATCTACTCCTGCTAAACGAGCCATTTTTCTTTGCACCTCCACATTTTTTTATTTTGCTATTATTTTATTTGTTGTTATTGTTTTGCCATATATTATTGGTGAAATGCATTGGCAAAAAAAGCCAATCAATAATATTTTTAGGCATATATATAAGCACAAACCCAAATTATAAGGGGATAAGCTTATTTATAGCTTAGTCCCTACAGCCGCTTTTTAAGATTTGTGTTATATTCATTTTTTTGTTTTATCCTTGTCTTTGTTTGTGTTTAGGGTTTTCACAGATTACTCTGATAACACCTTTTCTTTTAATAACTTTGCATTTTTCGCACATAGGCTTTACTGATGGTCTTACTTTCATTTTTTTCACCTCTTCTATTTATGCTTCTTTGATAATGAATTTTTACACTACCACTAGAATTGTTTGTATATATTTATTATTTTTAGAAAAGTAATATTTTCTAAAAATAGGGTTAACTTAATTATTTAGCTCTCCATGTAATACGGCCTTTAGTTAAGTCGTATGGTGATAATTCAACTTTTACCTTGTCTCCTGGAAGAATTTTAATATAGTTCATTCTTAATTTTCCAGAAATATGAGCTAAAATTTGATGTCCATTTTCTAATTCTACTTTAAAATTTGTATTTGGTAAAGCTTCTACAACTGTACCTTCAACTTCAATAACATCCTCTTTTGACATTTGGTTTACATATGTTAGTAAAACTAACATATCTCCTTTCTTTTACCCTTTTTTATATATTTTAAAATATTTTTTTGCAATATAAACGCATTATCTTATATAGTATACTGCAAAACTATAATAATGTCAATATCTCTGGCTGTTTTTCTGTAATTAAAATTGTATTTTCATAATGAGCAGCAAGTGATCCATCTTCTGTTACAATAGTCCAACCGTCATCTAATACACATATATCTTGTTTTCCAGCCATTACCATAGGTTCTACTGCAAGTGTCATTCCTGGCTGAAGTCTTAATCCTCTTCCTGGTTTTCCGTAATTTGGAATACCTGGATCTTCATGCATTTCTTCACCTATGCCATGGCCTTGAAATTCCCTTACCACTTTATAACCATTTTTTTCAACGAACTCCCCAATAGCATTAGAAATATCGCCAACGCGATTTCCTTTAACTGCTTTAGAAATTCCCTCAAAAAAAGCTTGTTTTGTGATATCTACTAGTCTTTGTTTTTCTGGTGTGGACTTTCCTACTATATAAGTTCTAGCAGCATCTCCATGAAATCCATTTTTATAAACAACTAAATCAACACTAACTAAATCCCCATCTTGTATTATAGTTTTGTCAGATGGAATTCCGTGAATGATTTCATCATTTATTGAAACACACAAAGTAGCTGGAAAAGGTGGTATTCCTTTTTCTCCACTTGGATATCCTTTTTGTGCTGGGATGCCCCCATTTTTTATAATAATTTTTTCTGCGAAATGGTCTAAATCCATTGTAGTAATCCCTGGTCTAATATATTTTTCTATTTCTTCATAAACTAAAGCAGTAACTCTACATGCTTCCCTCATTTTTTCTATTTCTTTTTGTGATTTTATTGTTACCATTGTTTTTTACTTTTTTCTCCAATTTTCATTAATAATATTTTCAACTACTTGTTCTGAAGCATTATCTGCTGTTGGGTCCTTTGGAGTTATAGACACTAAAACATTTTTTTCTTTATAATAGTTAAGTAAATCTTGTACATTTTTTCTATATACTTCTAGTCTATTTTGAATAGCTTGTTCATTGTCATCTGTTCTAGTAACTAATTTAGCCCCACAAATGTCACAAATTCCTGGCACTTTTGATGGTTTATACTTTGTATTATAAATTGCTCCACATTCTTTGTTAGAACATGTAGCTCTATTTAAAATTCTATCTATAATAACTTTATCTGGAACTATTAGCTCTGGCACTATATCAACTTTCTTTCCTTTTTCTGCTAAAATTTTATCTAATGCCTCTGCTTGAGCTTTTGTTCTTGGGAAACCATCTAATATAACACCATTTTTTGTATCATCCCATGTTAGCCTATCTTTAACAATATTAATAGTTACTTCGTCTGGTACAAGTTCTCCTTTAGATATATAACTATCTGCAAGTTTTCCAAGTTCTGTTTCTTTTTTTATTTGTTCTCTAAACATATCTCCTGTTGAAATATGTGGAAGGTTAAGTCTTTTTGCAAGTATTTTTGCTGTTGTTCCTTTTCCACTTCCTGGAGCTCCTAACATAACAATATACATAGATTTTACTCTCCTTTTCACGCAGTTTGGACGGAACTAGAAAACATGTACTAGCCCGTCCTCTCTTATCTGCTTATTTTATATTATTTAATCTAAGAAACCTTTATAATGTCTCATAACAAGTAAAGATTCTAATTGTTGTACCATTTCTAGTGCAACACCTACTACGATTAATATAGATGTTCCTCCAAATGCTAGGTTTATATTTGGAATAAATCTAACTAGCATTGGTAGTATAGCAATAACTGCTAAGAATAATCCACCAAACCATAATAGCTTTGACATTACTGAAGATAAGTAATCAGTTGTTGGTTTTCCTGCTCTTATTCCAGGTATAAATCCACCATTTTTCTTGATATTGTTTGCAACTTCTGCTGGATTAAATGTAGCATAAGTATAGAAAAATGTAAATGCTAATATTAATAGTAAATATACAATTGCATTTACTATTGTATATCCTACTGGTACAGCAGATGTTGATGTAGCAATTGAAAATTTATAAATTACTGACCAAAATCCAGTTTCTGATGCTATGTTTGGTATAAACATTTGAATAATCATTGCAGGAAATGTCATAAATGAAGAAGCAAATATAATTGGCATTACACCAGCCATTGCTAGCTTAAGTGGAATGTGAGTATTTTGTGCTCCTACCATTTTTCTTCCTACTACTCTTTTTGCATATTGTACAGGAATTCTTCTTTCTGCTTCTTGTACGAATATAACACCCATTATTAAAATAATGGCTCCTATAATAATTCCAATAGCAGTTAATAAACCTGTTGTACTAAATGCACCTAATCCAAATATTAAGTTCCAAATCATTGTAACTGCACTTGGTAATCCTGAAATAATACCTACAAATATAATTATAGAAATACCATTTCCAATTCCTTTATCTGTAATTTGTTCTCCAAGCCACATTAAAAGTGATGTTCCTGTCATTAAAGAAATAACTACTAAAAATCCTGTTAAAAATCCATCTCCAACGAATATTCCAGAAGATCTATAAGATAAATATAGTCCTAGTCCTTCTATAAAAGCAAGTACTATAGTTAATAATTTAGTATAACGATTTATCTTATTAGTTCCCTCTTCTCCTCCTTCTTTCATTATTCTTTCTAATGAAGGAATAACAAATCCTAATAATTGAATTACAATAGATGCTGTGATGTATGGTGTAATTGTCATAGCAAAGATAGAGAATCTTGAGAATGCTCCACCTGAGATTAAGTCAATTAAACCTGCCATTCCATTATTAGCACTTGACATTGCTGTATTTAAAGCAACTGTATCAACACCTGGTATTGTAATAAAACATCCTAATCTAAAAAGT
>CANQAI010000083.1 GCA_947589265.1 uncultured Clostridia bacterium
TTTGCTATTGTCAATAGTTTTTTATTAGAAGAAGATTTTTTTAATCTTCTTCTAATACTATTGAATAATCTCGCCAAGTTGGTGCTGTGTTTAGGTTTACTATTGTATTCCCTAATAATTCCATAGACTTTTTAAAGATTTCAATTTCAATATCAATATCTTCAAGTCCTGTATGCTTTTCTTCAAACTCGGCATTGTCGGTTATGTAGCAATATATTGCTTGTGCTGTTGTTCTAACTCTACCACTATTGGTAATAAAGCAACTATCTTTGACACTATTTAATCGGTCTTTGTGTGCTATGCAATAATTTGCATAATCTTTTGAAAATGTTATTACTTTTGATATTTCCATAGTGTCTAGTAAGTCCATATTTTCAAATGGGTTATTAACTCCAAACTCTTCAAATAATCTCGCCATAGCATTTTTATCAAATTCGCCGTTGTGTGCTACCATAATTTTTGCATTATATCTTGAGATTATTTTTTCAATATCTTTTGATATATCATTAGCACTACAAGTTTTGTATCTTTTATCATTTTCTAATTTATCAAAATAATTAGGGTACTTTGTAGCACTAAATGTTGATAACATAATATATTTGTTATTAAAGAATTTTCTTACTAGGTAACTTTTTTCCTTAACAACTTTCTTATACTCGGTATCATATACTTTTAAACCTATTTCAAAGGGTAATACACTTTCTTTTACATTTAATGTCCCTATGGTTTCGGTATCAATAAATATTAAATACCTTTCTTTTTGTAAATCAATTTTTTTAATCATTAATTATCATTCCCTTTCTTATTGATTACATTATAATTATAGCACTATTCGTATTAAATGTCAACATTTTTTTAACATTAATTTCATTTTATTTTCTACTACTTGCATTTTTTGATTATCTTTTTCTATTGTTAGTAGATATCTTAATCTTAGTAGGTCTTGTCTTAATTGGTCTTGATTAGTAGCGTAAACTCCTTTTCTAATGTTTAATAATATTCCTAAATAAATTAATTTGCTTTTATCGCTCATTATCTCACTCTCCCTTACATTATAAGTATAGCACAATAGCATTATAATGTCAACACTTTTTTAAACAAAATTTACTTGACACTTTCAGGATGTAAACCCAATGTAAATCAAACAAAATTTCGTTGTCAAATTGCGTAAAGCGAATGTTTGTTCTGTAAAGCGGCGCGCCACCATCGCCCGCGCACCGGCGGCCGCAACGGAGCCAGGCGTATCCAAAAAATTGCAAACAAAAATACGCACTATTTTGCGTATTTTAATGCTTTTAAATTTGCGTTTTTGCCGTGTAATTTCTTGTTAGTTTTACCTTTTCTTTTTAGGTTTGCTGCTGTTCTTATGAATTGAGCAGCATTTTTGTCAACTGTTGCTTTTGTAGTGATTTTGCGTCTAGCCATTTCTAACACCTTACCTTCCTTACATTATAAGTATATCACATTTACTATTGGTTGTCAACTATTTTTTTTAATTCTTTTTTTAATTCTTCTAATTTTTTTTCAGTTTCTTTAATTTCGTCTTTTAGTTTATATATTTTTGGGTCGATTAACATATTTTTGTCGTCAAAGTGGAATTTGCCATTGTATGAATCGTCTACACTATAAACTAGAATTGAATTATCTAGACCATATTGGTAACTTTCTATAATATATTTATCTTCTAGCATATCTAATATATATGCAAATGTTTCTTTATTTATTTTCTTTGTCATAGTTTTAAGCCTTTCTATTGTGTAGGTAGAGAGAAGAATTATCTTCTCTTACCTTTATTAGTCTTTTTGACTTTTAGTCCAAGTCTAGCGTCTTTTCTAGCCTTGTCCCTTTCTTCATACATTTTACGCATAGCGTGTCTTTTTGATGGTGTCATTGACTTAGCCATTATAATCACCTTTCCCTTTCTTCATTATAATTATAGCATAATAGCATTTATTTGTCAACACTTTTTAATGAGAAATTTTTTCAAGTTCTTGCTCTAATATATTAAGCAAATCTTTGTCTTCTATATAGAATGGGTCTGCCTTAGGACAATGCACTAAAATATAATTATAGATTATTTGTCCTAGTCTTTGTTGTGGATACTCTCTACATAATACTGCAAGACTATTTAAGATTATTTCTTGTGTTTCACTCATTATAATCAACTCACTTTCTATAATACTTTTTCACTTGTTATATAAACATAAGTTGAAAATGCATTAAATTCAGGATTGAACCAACTGCAATTATTTTTTGTTGCGTGGAATTCATTATAATTTTTGTATTTATTTTTTATTTTTTCTAGTGCTTTCTTTGCTTTTTCTTCAGTGCTGTAAACTTTAATTTCAGTTTCGTCTTCATAATTTTCCATAACTAATAAATATACTTTCATAATTTCATTATCTCTCTTTCTATATTATAAGTATAGCACAACTAGTCTTTATTATCAATAGTCTTCTGCTGATATTATTATATATCAGCAGAAGCATAACCAACTATAATAGTTCGGTTATCTAGTGAATATACTTTGTAACAAGTATAATTACTCACTAGTTTAGCATTATTGTCAAGGTATTGTTTTACCTCTTCAACAGCATTAGGATTTTCATATTCCCTATAAATTTCTTCAAAGTCTTCATCAAAGCCTTTAAAGTCATTAAATGTAATTTCTAGGTTTTCAATGTTGTTATAATAATCAACATCAGCACCACATCTTTCTAATAAATCAATTAATTTTTTCATAATATCACTCTCTCTCTTTCTTACATTATCATTATAGCACATTATGATTTTTATATCAACACTTTTTTAAGAATTTTTTAAATTCTTGCGAAAGCCCTATCAACTAGGTCAAGGAAGCAATTCATAAGAATTTCATAACCACCAAATCTATCTTTAGTAGTTTTTATTATTGCTTTTATTTCTTGTTGTTTATCAAGTAAGTCATTAAGTGTAATAATTTCTTTGTTGCTATCGATTTCTTGGTAAACAACATTTTGTAACTCCTTTGGATAAATATTAATTAAACTTTTTAGATTTCTCATAATCTCACTCTCTCTCTTTCTTTTTACACCTTAATTATACCACCAACCGAACCCCCTGTCAAGCATTTTTAATCAATTTCTTCAAAAAATGTAGAATATTTTTTTAATAGATAAAAACTGATAATTGCAAGTGTAGTCCAAACTATTAAGATAATGTTATAAGTCTTATTTCCTAAACTATCAATAGTTATTGCAACAAATACAAACCAACTCGCTAACACCTTTAACAATATCTTTACAACCCAACTTTTTAACATTTTACTTTCAACTCTCTTTCTCTTTACATTATAATTATAACATACCTAAAAAATAGTGTCAATAGTATTGAGAATTTGTTTACACCAAGTGTAAACAAAATGTAAAAGCGGAAATGGCGACCCCCTAGTTACAACGCCCCCGAGCGTGTCCCCACACACCCAAACAAATGTTCGCCCACTTTCAGGATACCATACCCCCCTGTGGTCTCCCCAAAAACCGAACAAAATTTCGCACAAACATTTGTTCGTGCCAATCTCGGCGCGCCACCACCGCACGCGCGCCAGCGTGTCAAAAAGTGTAAAGTTTACATTCTCCTTTACACTCGACCTTTACAACTACTAACCAAGGATTTCCGCAATCTCTGTCAAGCACTTGACAGTTGCACCTTTCCAAAGTCCTCTTGAGTTGTCACTAATACTTGTCAATCTCTTGATACCTTTTCCTCCAAAATTTTCCCATTCTATTAAGTTCTTTGTGTAATCATCTAATAACAAACATTCTTCATTAATTGACATTTGATACTTCTCTTGTATTACATTCGCTTTACATTGTCCTAATCTACATAGTGTAATATTCTCTTGTTTAACATTTGGTAAATACTTACTCAACCAAACTAACTTATCATTATCTGCTTGCTCGTTTGGACTTGCTGAAATAATGAATACATTACCATTTAATGCTAATTGATTAATAGTTTCAATTCCTTTGTATGCTAATAACTTACTAAAAAAACCTTTCTCATTGTCAAACCTTTTCAATGCATTTCTTACATTGAATCTTGCAAGTGTTCCATCTAAATCAATAAATAACTTAATCATTAATTCTCTTTCTTCCTTTCTCTCTTTATCTATTATTATTATATCATTGTTGTTGTCTATTGTCAATAGAAAAAGATTAATTATTAAACTAATTAATCTTCTTCTTTACTTAGGTAATCGTCTTTAATAACATTAACTGCGTTATTAACTACATCTACAAAACAACTTGCCTTAAAAGATTTTAAAGTAGAATAATTATTATTCTTTCTATTATTATCTTTTAACCATTTGTTGTAATTCTCTATTGTGTATAGTTCAGTAAATCTTTGTTCTTCTTGTTGTGTTAATACTTTTAAGCAACTCATTCAAATCACTCTCTCTTTCTTTATCT
>CANQAI010000084.1 GCA_947589265.1 uncultured Clostridia bacterium
GAAGAAGAATTTGAAAACTTTAATAGCGAAAATTTTGTTGTTGCAATAGATACTGCAAATGGTGCTACATCTGTTGTAGCAGATAAAGTTTTTACTGCATTAGGAATTAAGCATTATATTATGAATAATACACCAAATGGAGTAAATATAAATGAAAACTGTGGTTCTACCCATTTAGATATGTTAAAAAAATATGTAGTAGAAAATAACTGCAATTTAGGAATTGCCTATGATGGTGATGGAGATAGATGTCTAGCTGTTGATGAAAATGGTGAAGAAGTTAATGGAGACAAAATATTAGCTATAGTTTCTAATTACATGAAAGAAAAAGGAACATTAAAAAATAATACAATAGTAGCAACAGTAATGAGCAACTTAGGACTAAAGAAATATGCAGAAAGCAATGGCTTGAATTTAATACAAACTAAAGTCGGAGATAGATATGTACTAGAAGAGATGCTTAAAAATGGATATAATTTAGGTGGTGAACAATCTGGACATATTATTTTCTTGGATTATAACCCTACTGGAGATGGAATATTAACATCATTAATGCTAATTAGAGTTATGTTAGAAAAGCAAAAGAAAGCCTCTGAATTAGCTAAAATTATTCAAATGTATCCACAAGTATTAGTTAATATAAAAGTTTCAAATGATAAAAAAGAAAATTACAAACAAGACCCTGAAATACAAAATGAAATTAATAATTTAGAAAAAGAATTTTCTGGAAATGGAAGAGTTTTAATAAGACCATCTGGTACAGAACCTTTAATTCGTGTTATGATTGAAGGAGAGAACCAAAATTATATAAGGGAAAAAGCAGAAAATTTAGCAAAACTAATAGAACAAAAGCTTAATTAAAATGAATGTTTTACGAGGAAAGACTTTATAAAAATATCTTTCCTATAAAATATAAAATAAACAAAGGAGGAAATTTAAAATGCCAGTAATCAACTTTACGAACCCTTTTGCAATTTTAGTTGCATTAATACTATTTGCGTTAGTATTATATCTTGGAAGGGAAACAAAGAAATCATTTGTAGTAGCAATTATGTTATTTATTTTCATATCACTTTTACTTGGTCACACTATAGAATTTATGACAGTTGGGCAATCAGACCAAGAAATATATAAAGCAGTTACAAGATCAGCTACAATAGATTTATTATTCGTTTTCTTATCTTTTATTTCTTACTTATGGGTTGACAGTATGGAAGTAAAACTAGGAAAGAAAAAGAGTATAGATGACAGCTTAGAATGGTTTTGGAACAAAGTATAACAACATAAATTTAATTAAAAAGGTTTATAGGCAACCTTTAAAAACCTAAATATATTAATAAGGAAGAAGCAAATATGCCAAAATTTTATTTAACAACTCCTATTTACTACCCAAGTGGAAAATTTCATATAGGAACTGCTTATACTACAACGCTAGCAGATGCCATAAAAAAATATAAACAAGCAAGAGGATATGATGTATATCTTCTTACAGGAATGGACGAGCATGGTCAAAAAATTCAGCAAGTAGCAGAAAATGCAGGAAAAACGCCTCAAGAGCATGTAGACCAAATGGCAGAAGAAGCCAAAAAACTATGGAAATTAATGGAAATTGACTATGACGATTTTATTCGTACTACTGAACCTAGACATGAAAAGGTAGTAGAAGAAATTTTTGACAGATTAATGGAACAGGGCGATATTTACCTTTCAGAATATGAAGGTTGGTATTGTATGCCTTGTGAAACTTACTTTACAGAAACACAATTAGTAGATGGAAAGTGCCCAGAATGTGGTAGAGAAGTTAAAAAAATGAAAGAAGAGTCATATTTCTTTAATATGAAGAAATATGCAAATAGATTAATAGATTTTTACAATCAAAATCCTAATTTCATTTTGCCAGAATCTAGAAAAAATGAATTGTTTAATAACTTTTTAAAGCCTGGCTTAGAAGACTTGTGTGTTAGCCGTACAAGCTTTGACTGGGGTGTAAAAGTAAGAAAAGACCCAAAACATGTAGTATATGTATGGCTAGATGCTTTAACAAACTATATTACAGCTTTAGGATATTTATCTGAAGATGATAGTTTAATGCAAAAATATTGGCCTGCAGACATTCACCTTGTAGGTAAAGACATTATACGTTTTCATGGAATTTATTGGCCAATTTTCTTAATGGCACTTAATTTGCCACTTCCAAAGCAAATTTATGCACATGGCTGGATAATGATGAAAGATGGTAAAATGTCTAAGTCAAAGGGAAATGTTATATATCCAGAGCCATTAATAGAACGCTATGGACTAGATGCATTTAAATACTTCATTTTAAAAGAAATGTCATATAGCCAAGATGGAACATTCACACCAGAAGGCTTTATTGAAAGATACAACTTTGATTTATGCAATGATTTAGGAAATTTACTTAATAGAACAATAGGAATGGTAAATAAATATTTTGGAGGAGAAATTAAATCATATCCACAAAATGTATCTTCATTAGATAAAGAATTAGAGAATTTTTCAAATGGCATAATACATTCTGTAGAGGACTATTTTGATACTTACCATATAAGCCAAGCAATAGCAGAAACTTGGAATTTAGTTTCTAGAACGAATAAATATATAGATGAAACTATGCCATGGGTATTATTTAAAGAAGAAAAAACAGAAGAGTTACAAAGTGTTATGTATCATTTAGTAGAGAATTTAAGAAGAATTGCTATTTTAATCTCTCCATATATGGTACACACTTCACAAAAAATATTAGATCAGCTTTCTATACCACAAGGATCATTAAGAACATGGGACAGCATGGGAAAATATGATGAGCTAAAAGATATAAAAGTAACAGAAAAGCCAGAAGTCTTATTTGCAAGACTAGAACAAGAAACAGAAATAGAAGTTATAAAAAATATGATGAAATAAATGCAAAGGAATTAAATAAAAGATGGGAAAGTTATTTATAATAGATGGAACAGATGGAAGTGGTAAGCAAACACAATTTGAAAAATTAAAAGAACATTTAACTAAAGATGGAATTGATTATAGAACAATGAGTTTTCCTAACTATAATTCACCATCTTCTAGTTTAGTAAAAATGTATTTGTCTGGTGAGTTTGGAGAAAATGCTAAGGATGTTAGTCCTTATATTGCTTCTACATTTTATGCAGCAGATAGATATGCAACATATATAAAGAATTTTAAAGAATATTATGAAAATGGTGGAATATTGTTAGCAGATAGGTACACTACATCTAATATGATACATCAAACCGGAAAAATATCAAATAAAGAAGAATCAGAAAAATTTTTAAACTGGCTTGAAGATTTTGAGTATAATTTATATGGACTGCCAGTGCCAACTGAAGTTTTCTTTTTAAAAATGCCACCAGAAACAGCACTTTCATTAATAAAAAATAGAGAAAATAAATTTACACACTCTATGCAAAAAGATATTCATGAAAGAGATAAAAATCATATTATAGATAGTTTTAATGCAGCTTGTGAAGTTGCTAAAAAATATAATTGGTATACAGTAGAATGTGTAAAAGAACAAAAAATTCGTACAATAGATGATATACATGAGGAAATTTATGAAGAAATAAAAAAGTATATTTAGATTTTCTAACTCTAATATGTTAAAATAATACCAAACTCTTTTGAGTTTGGTATTATTTATTAAATTAGTTAACGTATGTCGAAATTTGTCATACGAAAATTCTTGAAATATAGTATTTTATATGTTTTAATTAGAATAAATTGTAAATTTATTCAATAAGTTTTTATTCTATTTAAATTTATTATAATTCATTTAAATTTTAGTTGAAAGTGTCTCTTAAATTTATATAAAACGTTATTTTAATCCGTTTAAATTTTAGGTGAAAGTATGTTTTAAATTATATAAAATGTTGTTTTAATTCATTCGAAAATTTAAATATAATATTTATTCAATTTAAATTTTAAATTAAAATTATTCATCAAAAAGATAAATTAATTCTAAAATAAATCCCAAACATGAATTATATAAATAACATATGTAGAAAGAAAGTAGGTGAAATTATTTGCTAAGCTTGTTGTTAAATTAGCAGTTTAATATATAAATATAAGGAGAAACAAAAAATGCAAGAAAGTAAAATATTATCACCAAAGTTAGATATAGTATTTCAAAGTTTGTTTGGAGAACCTGGCAGTGAAAGAATAACAAAAAGATTTTTAGAAAATATATTAGAAGAAAAAATAGAAGCAATAGACTTAAGTAAAAATCCAATATTAAGAAGAGA
>CANQAI010000085.1 GCA_947589265.1 uncultured Clostridia bacterium
TACTATTTTCTGTTAATTCTGTGCTCTCACTATTCAAATTGATAGCCACATGACCTTCATAAGCATACACATTATAGGCTATATCTTTAATTTCGCCTTTACTGATTATTATTTCTTTTTGTTTAGGCCTTATCGCAGTTTTTTGATAAAATACAAGACCAAATTTATCTACTGATTTTATTTCTATTTTTGCATCTTTAATTTGTGCTGGATAGCTTTCTAGTATCACACCATTATAAGTTACTTTTACATTAGTTCCTACCACATAAAGCATATCATTATATTCTCCTAATCCTATATCTATTTTATCTGATGATTTCCTTATTTCTTCGTTTTCATTTGGCTCTACTATAATATGTGAACCATTAGATTCAACAACCTTACCAAAAAAAGCTTGTTCTTTGTTTGTTTCCAAATCTACCAATTCTTCTGGTGGAGCATATTTTTCCCATCTAAATACCGTTACTTTTTCTCCATTAGTAAAAACATAAGTATATACAAAAATTCCTTTATCAACATAATCTACATTTCCACCATCATGACTATATCGTATTTTTATTAAAGGGTTATTATCAAATGCTTTCGCTTGTATTGTATCTGCTAATACAGCAATCGCTAAAATAGCAAAAATTATTAAAAATATCTTTATACCTTTCTTCATAACATACCTCCTAAAATATAAATTACTATTTAACTGATTAAAGTATAGCAAAAAAGCAAGTGATTGTAAATATTTTCACTTACTCATACAAATTGTAATTTATTGCTATCTTTTTAATATTTTATTTAATTCATTTTCAGCTTTTTTTACAAAATAATTATTTTTTTCTATTGGTAAATCGAGTTCATCTATAATTTTTTTTATTTTATCAATTGTATCCCACTCTGTATTTTTTTCTGTTTCTATCTCTATTAATAAATCTCCATTTTTTACAAATTTTAATGCTAATTCAAAATTATTCTTATAATAAATAATATCATTTTCCTTTATATTCATTATTTCTGAATATCCAATAGCTTCAAATAATCTTTTAGCATCATTAATATTGGTTATGTCACAATTTATTGAATTTTGAGTTAGTATATTCCCTTTTTTATCTATATTTTTTCTTTTAAAAGTAATCTTTTGAATTATTTTATCTTCATAAACAATACATCTTATAATAATAGCTTTTGATAAAATTTCTCTTGCAGATATTTTATCTTTATCAATATCATTTGGAATAAAGTAATAATCATCTATAGAAAATTTTCTACCTCTTTTGAATTTTTTATCTGTTAATATTTTTATCAATTCTTTTTTTGTGCTTATTACTTTAATTGTTACTTCATTATTTTCTTTACTTGACATTTCAGCCTCCAATTATTTATATTATTAATTTTATTTAATATAGCTATATTATTAAAATTACTATTTATCTGACTAAAGTATAACAAAAAAGCAAGTGATTGTAAATATCTCACTTGCTCATATAAATTGTAAGTTGTCGCTCTAATTATCTTTTATTAAATCTGTATAATATAGAATTTCTTTTCCTAATTTTTTGGCATATTCTATTTCTAAATTCGTACTATTACCAATATAATTATTTACATTTACTACTAATATTGCATCAGATAATTCTATTTTTTTAAAATGTTCTTCTTTTAATTTCATTAGTTGTTCGTCTGTTCTTTCATAATTTTCTAATACTGGATAAACTGGTGTAAAGATGCAATTACCTTTTAAAGCCATTTTTTCAGCTATTGTCATCATTTCATCTTTAAATTTTAAACTTCCACATAAGAGTTATTATTTTCATTCTATTACTCCCTTCAACTGTAAATTGGCTATTATAGATTATTTTTTATATCATCTATTGAATTAAAAACAAAAGCTTTTATTCCTATATTATTTGCTGCAGCAACATTTTCTTCTTTATCATCAAAAAAAATCGTTTCTTCTTTATTTAAATTATATTTATCAATTAATATTTTATATATCTTTGGATTTGGTTTGATAAGATGTTCTTGATATGAATATATTCCCCCATCAAAAAAAGTATCAATGCTTATTATATTATTAATATAATTATAAGAATCTTCTGTAATATTAGCTAATAGATAAAGTTTATAACCTATTTTCTTTAAACCTTTAATATATTTAAAATTTTCTTTTATTAAAGGATATGATTTTTCTAAATTTTCTTTGTTTAAAATATATCTCATATCTTGAAAACTTTCTAACTTTGACAAACTTTCTATATGTTCTTGAACTGTCTTTTTGCCAAGTAAACATTCCTTAAAGCTATTGCCATAGGCATTTTTGTAAATCCATCTACAATTTTTATTTAATAATTTTTCTATATTTTTTTGACTATCATCAAATAGTATTCCACCTACATCTAATACAATATTTTTAAACATTATACATATCCTCCTACAAATTACTATTTATCTTACAAAATAATATCATAAAAATAAGTGGCTATCAATAACCACTTATTTTCAAACTTCAGTCTTATAAATTTAGTAATCGTTTTTTCTTTTCTTCAAATTCTTCTTGTGTTATTATTCCATTATCTAATAAGTCTTTTAACTTTTTTATTTCTTCGTATGGATCGTTCTTTCTTCCAATTTTTGAAATGAATTTTGATATTACAGAAGCAGTATTGTTTACTTCATCAGATGTATCTTTACTGTCAGTTATATTTTCCTCTTTTTCTTCATATTCGTCAGTATTCATAATAATTTCTATATCTTTATTAAATTCTTCATCACTATAGTCAAACGTTGCTTTATCTAAGGTATTATTTAGTCTATTTGCCATAGGCATCATAGAAGCAAAATTTATTCCACCAGATATAAATCCACCAATTACAGGAACAGCTTTTGATACACCTTGTGCAAATGTTTTCTTTGTTAAACTTATTCCAATAAAATTCGCTATTTTTTTAATATTGGATACCAAAAAGTTTTAGTTAAAGCCTTTTGGTATTGTTGCTGCCATTGCTAGTCCTCCAGGAATTCCTGTTCTTCTTCCATATCCCACTTTTTCCTCCATATATTTAAATTTTCATAGTCAAGAAAATATTTAACCTAATTTATCTCCATTTTCTACTTCCTTATCAGGTTTTATTAAAACAACTCCTTGTTTACTATAGGTTCCTAATACTAATACTTCTGACATAAAGTCTGCTATTTGTTTAGGTGGAAAGTTTACAACTGCTAATACTTGTTTCCCAATTAGATCATTACATTTAAATACATCTACTATTTGTGCAGAAGATTTTTTAATTCCAATTTCACTTCCTAAATCTATTTTTAGTTGATATGCTGGCTTTATTGATTTTTCGAAAACTTTTGCCTCAATAATTGTTCCTACTCTAATATCTAATTTCATAAAATCATCAAATGTTGCCATAATTAACTCTCCTTATATGTATTTCCGTTTTATAATATGTCAGTCCTAACGTAATGTCAATACCTTTTAAAGTTTTTTGATCTCTTTATTTTCATCTTGTATATTAGACTTAAAGTTTTCTATCTTTTTAAGTTCACTTATAAGAAGCATAGTTCCTGTAATAAATGCCAAAACATCTGCAATTATTGCACTCCAAAGCATTGTTACTACACTATGAGTTAAAGTTGCTATTATTATAATTGCAGGCACAAAGAATATAACATCTCTAGAAAGAGCAAGTAAGGTAGATTTTAAGCCAGAGCCCATTGATTGTAATAATATAGACATAGACTTAATTAAACATGTAAATATAATTCCACCTAAGAATATGTTTAAGCAATATCTAGCATATTCTAAATATTCAGTAGAATTTCCATTACCAAAAATATTAATAATAAGTGTTGGAAATAGTTCAAATAATATAAATGCTATAAGTCCAATAATTAAATTAGTTATTAAAATATATTTAATTGTTTTTTTTACTCTCTTTATATTGCCTGCTCCTATGTTGTATCCAATAATTGGCATTCCACCTAATGATACTCCTATAACAATAGATACAACTATTCCAAATACTTTCATACATATTCCAATAACTGCAAGTGGTGT
>CANQAI010000086.1 GCA_947589265.1 uncultured Clostridia bacterium
GTGTGTGTGTGTGTGTGTGTGTACAGCCTCAACGGTTTGCTGTTTCGTCATTTTGGTTTTTCTCCTTTTTCTTTTGTCCTTCTTTAATTTTAATATAGTTTTATTTTACAATATCTTCTGAGCCTTGTAAATGGTTGTTGTTAATTTGTAATTAAATTGTAATAATTTTAGTTACAGTTAGTAGTCAGTTATAATTGCTTATGTATGTTTTTGTGATTGTGTTTTTTCGCATTACTCACTTAAATCCCATACAGTACTTCCTTCTAATGCATTGTTTCTTTCTGTTAATTTAACATCAGATTTTAAACATACTAATGGGCGCACTCCACACTCATAGTAATAGCCAGTAAGCCCTATATAGCCATTGTAGCCCACTCTCACCAAGCCTTCGCTGTTTTCAGCAGCAGAAGGTGAGCTAATCCAGTATCCATAGCATTTGGCTGTTCCATTTTCATCTGGTGAACTTGTGTCAAATAATCTTAAGTTTTCATATTGCTTATGTGGAAAGTATAGGGTGTCTTCATATCCTGTGGTATAACGTAAAGTATTACTGAAAGTTGTACAGTTTGTACCTCCCTCTCCTATATAATATCCTGTTCCTGAAAAATTATCTCCATTTACATATAAAGTTTTTCCTCTTTTATCTCCATCTAAGTCATTATCATTATGTTTCTCATCCCAACTTTCCACCCATATTTCTATGGTTGGTCCCCCTATCACATAATCTACATATTTAGCATCAGGATTTGGATTTCCCTCTATTCCATTTTTGAAGCTACTCCAATTTTCAGTACATTGTAGTGCACTTGCACATCTTGAGTTAACATTATTTTGTTCAGCTGTTCCTACATGGTCTGAACAGTAGTAACGAGTGTTACAATGATTTCCAATAGGCATAAATAATTCTGGAAATGAGCATTGTACTTTGTCAGAAATTACACTACTTACTTTTGTATGTCCGTCATAGCACTTATAGGCTATCAAATAACCAGTATTGACATCCCAAAAGGACGTACATTCACTCCAGCCATCATTATTATTTTTAGTCATATTGGCTTTATTTTCTCCTTTTGCTTCTACTAATTCTGCACATTTATTTGGCACATAATCTGCTGCTATTAAATATATATGTTTTTTAGTTTCGCCATTTACGGTCCCATCACCTATATAAAATATTCGCCAATCGTATGTCTCAGGGTTATCATCTAAATCTATTCCATAATCTACATAGTCACCATAATTGTCTTTTGTTAAATCGTTTGCCGTTTTTCTTTGATTTGGTGTTGGTGTAGTTGTGTTTTCATTCGTGCCTCCACTCTGTGTTTCATCTAATATGCTACCAATTTGTTCCATTAAATCCCTAAAATCTTCATTTGCCCACTCTTCTTCTTCTTTTGTTTTTCCTTCTGCTAGTTTTGCTTTTTCTACTATTCCATCTTCTCCTAGCGCCATTGTTATTGTTACTCCTGCCAATATTAAAAGCACTACTATTGTTACTACTAAGGTTATTAGGGTTATTCCTTGGCTTTCTTTGTAGTGCTTAAAAAATTGGGGTCTATTTTTATATAAACCTTCACCTTTTATTCTATTTTCTAAATTATAGCTCTCTCTCTCTCTCTCTCTCTCTCTCTCTCTCTACTCTCGCAACGGTTTGCTGTCATTTCTGTCTTCCTCCTTTGTTTCTTTTACCTTTGATTATTCTTTTTTGTATAATTTCTTTACTAAATTAAACCATAATTTTTATTCTTTGTAAATGATTTTTATAAATTTCTTGAATTAACATTGCAAACATTTTTTTGTATTTTTTTATAAAAATGTATTGACAAACCGAACATTGTTTTGTATACTATATACGAACATTGTTTTGGTATATTAATTTTCAAAAGGAGGAATTTTAAAATGAGTATATTTAAAAATAATAGTGGAGTTATTCAATATAGTATTAATAAAGAGTTTGGTTCAAACTGTTATATAGCAGTAGATAGTGGTGAAGTTGTTGTTAATGCTCCTTGGTATTTTTCTAGAAAACAAATACAATCTATTATTGAAGAAAAAAGGAATTGGATTATAGAAAAACTAAAAGAATATCAAGAAAAAAATAATGCTTATACTGATAAAGGTTCTATTAGTATTTTAGGTGTTACTCATAAAATTTGTTTATATTATAAAAATATAAAAACTCCTACTATAAATTTAGTAAATCACAGTATTGAAATATTTTTTCCTAATAAATATAAAAAAATGGATACTGCTCAAATTTTAAATATATTAATAGAAAAGCTTTATGCTAAAATTGCAGAGCAAGAGATTGAGCAGATTATGGAAAAAGTAAGATTAATGGTTGGTTTTGCTCCAGAAAATTATTTTATTAAAAAAATAGAAAATAATATGTTAGGAACATGTATTACAGAAAAACAAGAAATTATTATAAGCCCAGATATTGTAAAATATGATAGAAAAACTATTGAATACATTGTATTACATCAATTTTGTCATTTAAAATATAAAATTCATTCAAAAGGTTTTTGGCAGATGATAGAAAAATATATGCCAGAGTATAAGAGATATACTGTATTATAAAAATTATGAGAGAATTATTTAAATTCTCTCATAATTTACAAATTCATATTCATAAGGATTTTTTTCATCTTTTAGTCCTTTTTCTCTTGATACTACTTTCCATTCTTTCAAATTAATTTCAGGAAATGTTACATCTCCTTCAAATTCTTGATTTATATGTGTTATATATAGTTTGCTACTATATGGCATTAACAATTTATATATAGTTGCTCCACCAATTACAAAGTTTTCTTCTTCAGATTCAATGTAGTTTTTTAACATACTAATGTCTGGTAATACTTCTACATTTTCATCTTCTATATTTAACTGCATATCATTACATAAGATTATATGTTTTCTATTAGGTAATATTCTTCCTAGCGATTCAAATGTTTTTCTTCCCATAATAACAGTATGCCCTGTTGTAATGTTTTTAAAGTGTTTTAGGTCTTCTGGTATATGCCATATAAGTTTATTGTCTTTTCCTATTACATTATTTTTTGCGACTGCTGAAATAATACTTAACATATTTATTTTTGTATGATTTTAAAAATCATACTCCTCCTTCTTTTGCTACTTAATATTTAAAAATTTTATACAGAAACTGGCATATCTATTTTTCCTAAGTGTTCATAGCCTTCTAGCTTAATGTCATCAACAGTAAATTTATAAAAGTCTTTGATTTCTGGATTAATCCAAAGTTTTGGTGCTGGAAGTGCTTTATCTCTTCTCAATAGTTGTTCTTTCATACCTTCTATTTGATTTTCGTATATATGTGCATTGCTTATACATACTGTTAAAAGTCCAGGTTTATAATTTGTAACTTGTGCTAGTAAATGCACTAATACTGCATATTGTACTACATTAAATGGATTTCCAAGTGGTAAATCGTTAGAACGAATTGTTAATAGGCAATTTAGTTTTCCATCTGTTACATCCCAGCAACTATTAAATACGCATGGATAAAGTGCACCTGTATTTAAATATGGAATTTGCCATAAGTTAATTATCATTCTTCTATTTTGTGGGTCTGTTTTTAATTGTTGAATTAAAGTGTCTATTTGATGAAATTCTTTTACTACCCAGCCATAAGAGGTTCCAATGGTTCCATCTTCCATTTCCCATTCATCCCATATATGAACATTTTCTGCTTTTAATTCTTCTACACTATTTGATTGCTTTTGAAATATCCATAATAGTTCTTTTACAGCTGTTTTAAATGCAACAAATTTTGTTGTTAATATTGGAAATTCCTCTTCTAAATTAAATCTCATTATTTGATGTGGTAATTTATATGTAGCAACTCCTGTTCTATTTTGGTCATAGTATCCTTCTTTTAAAATTTTTTCTGCTATGTCTAAATAAATATCATCAAATTTGCTCATTTTTAATACCTCCACGTATAATAAATTTAATCAAAATTAATACTTAAATTTTAATTTTGACTTGTTATCTCAATTAAGGTTTGA
>CANQAI010000087.1 GCA_947589265.1 uncultured Clostridia bacterium
TATTGCCTGTTTTTTTGTCTTTTACTTCATATCCTACTGTCATTCTTACACCATTATATTCTTTCATAAAAGTATTAATTAAAATAGTGTCTCCAAAAGTAACATGATATTTATATGATATATTTACTCCTAATACAGGAATTGTAATTCCTCTTGCTTCAAAAGCCTGAAATGGCATTTCTAACTGGTTTAGCCATTCACATCTTGCTTCTTCTAAATAGCGAATATAGTTTGAATGATGTACTACTCCCATTCTATCTGTTTCATAATAGTTAATTGTTCTTTCAAAAATAATACCCATTAGTTTTCCTCCCTATTAGTTAAAATTTTTATATAACTAATTATTTTCCAATCTTATTGCATTGTTAATTATATACTTCTCTACAACATTTGTAAATAGAATAGTATATTTCAATTTTTATTACATTTTCTTTCTAAGCTTTGCCATAAAGAAACCTTCATACAAGTTATTTGGACAAACAGTAATTGTTCCTTCTATATTACTTTTCAATAATGGAACATTTAAGAATAAGTTTTTATCAATTGGTACAATTTCAATATTATTAGTTTTTAATAGTTTCTCCACATTTTTTTCATTTTCAACTTCTAAAATTGAGCATGTAGAATAAATCATTTCTTGACCTTTTTTTAATATATTAATTGCTTTTTTTAATAATTCATATTGAGTTTTAACAGACCTTTGCACTAATTCTTGTGTAAATACTTTTTCTAAATTTGAATCTTGTGAATAGATTGTTCCACTTCCACTGCAAGGAGCATCTAATAGAATTTTATCAAAGGATAAATAGTCACTTAAATTTCTAGCATCTTCTATTAAAACATTTACAGATGTTACACCTTGCTTTTCTATATTATATTTTAGCCTTTCTGCCCTTATTTTATTCTTTTCACAAGCAGTAATAAACGCTTCATTTTGAGTTTTAGCTGCAATTTGTGTGGTTTTTCCACCCGGAGCAGCAGCCATATCTAATATATTTTCATTTGATTTTGGAGCTAAAGCTATTACTGGCATCATTGAAGATAAACTTTGAAGGTATATTTCACCATTTTTATATATTTCTAGGTCTCGCACTTTTTGTTCATTAATATTTGGCAAAATAAGTGCATCTTCATTCCAATCTATTCTTTCAAAACTTATATTTTCTTTGCTTAAAATCTGTTCTACATTGTTTCTATTTGTTTTTAATGTATTTGCTCTTAATGTTACAGGTCTTTTTTGTAAATATCCTTCTATAATTTTATGAGTTAGTTCATTTCCATACTGATCTTCTAACATTTCATATAAAAATTGTGGTATCATTTTATTTTGTATGGCATATGAAATACACCACGCACTCCTTTCTTCATATTTATTAATATGTGTTTAAAAAACGTCACTTTGTTACTTTGGCAAATGTCCCCAAAACTACATTTAACACTGCAAGTAGTGAAACTCCTACATCTGCAAATACTGCATGCCACATATTAGAAATTCCTAGTGCTGATAAAATTAGGATTGCTACTTTTACTACAATAGATAATATTATATTTTCTTTTACAATTTTCATTGTTTTTTTAGAAATTTTAATAGCTGTTTCTATTTTAGATAATTCGTCTGTCATAATAACAATATCTGCTGCTTCAATTGCTGCATCTGAGCCGATGGTTCCCATTGCAATTCCAATGTCTGAAACTGCTAAAGCTGGGCTATCATTAATTCCATCTCCTACAAATGCAAGATATTTATTTTTATCTTTTTGTTTTAGAAGTTCCTCTATTTTTTTTACTTTTTCATCTGGAAGTAATTCACTATATACTTCATCTATTTCTAGCTTTTGGGCTATATCTTCTGCTATTTCTTTTTTATCTCCTGTTAGCATAACTGTTTTATTTATATAATGTTTTTTAAGGTTATTAATTGCCATTTTTGTTTTGTCTTTTATTTTATCTGAAATTAAAATTGTTCCTGCAAATTCTTTATTTATTGCTACATATAAAACCGTTCCTACTTCGTTACTTTTTACATAATTTATGTTTCTTTTTAGCATTAATTTCTCATTACCTACTAGAATTTCTTTTCCTTGTACAGTTGCCTCTATTCCAAATCCTGCAAGTTCTTTTATATTAGAAATTATACTATTATTTATTTCTTTTGCATAGGCTTTTTTTATAGAATTAGATATTGGATGATTTGAATAGCTTTCAGAATATGCTACAAGTTCTAGTAATTCTTCCTTAGAAATATTAACAGGATTTATATTTTGTACTTCAAATACACCTTTTGTTAATGTTCCCGTTTTATCAAAAACTAGTGTATTTGTTTTAGACAATGTTTCTAAATAATTTCCACCTTTTACTAATACTCCTTCTTTTGCACATCTTCCTATTCCTCCAAAAAATCCAAGTGGAATTGATATAACAAGTGCACAAGGACAAGATACTACTAAAAATGATAGTGCTCTATATATCCACTGTGTAGTATTTCCTAAAATGATAGATGGAATTATTGCAAGTATAACTGCTATTAATACAACTACTGGAGTATATATTTTTGCAAATTTGCTAATAAAGTTTTCTGTTTTTGCTTTTTTATCACTTGCATTTTGTACTAGTTCTAACATTTTGTTAACTGTAGATTCTTTAAACTTTTTAGTTACTTTAATTTCTAATAGTCCATTTTGATTAATGCTTCCACTTAATACTTCATCTTTAGTTTTTGCAGTTCTTGGAACAGATTCTCCAGTTAAGGCTGAAGTGTCTATCATAGAATTTCCTTCTAATACAATTCCATCTAGAGGAATTCTTTCTCCAGGCTTTACAATAATGGTTTCACCTATGTTTACGTCTTCTGGATTCACCTTTATAATTTTGTTGTTTCTTTTTACATTCGCATAATCTGGTTTAATGTTTAGTAGGCTTTCTATTGATTTTTTGGATTTGTTTACTGCATAATCTTGAAATAGTTCTCCTATTTGATAAAATAGCATAACTGCTACTGCTTCTGGAAACTCTCCAATTAAAAATGCTCCTATTGTTGCTATGCTCATTAAAAAGTTTTCATCAAAAACTTCTCCTTTAAGTATATTTTTCACAGCTTTTATTAAAACTTCCAATCCGTACTATAATGTAGCTTACTATATATAAGAAAATATTTATCCATAATGAATTAAAAGAAACAGTTAATGAAATTGCAAATAAAATAATTGAAGTTATTATTTTAATTATATCTTTTTTCATGTTTATCCTCCTTTTGTTTTAACTATTTTGATGTTCAATATGCTCTATGCCAAGTTCAAATAATCCTTTGACATGGTCGTCGTCTAGCATATAATATACTTCTTTTCCTTGCTTTCTACATTTTACAATTCTCATTCTTCTTAAAGTTCCTAGCTGATGAGATATGGAAGATTTACTCATTCCTAATACATTGGCTATATCACATACACACATTTCATTTTGATCTAATGCATATAAAATTTTTGCTCTTGTTGTATCTCCTAAAATTTTAAAAAAATCTGCTAATTGATAAAATAAGTTATCATCTGGCATTTTATTTATTGTATCTTTTACAACTTCACTGTGTATGATATTACAATCACATATAAATTCATTTTTTGACATATTTTTTCTCTCTTTCTTTTTTATTTAAAACAATTGAATAAGTGTTCAACTTTAATATTATTATAGTTGAATGTTCATTCAATTGTCAATAGTATTTTTAAATATTTTTACTTTTTTGGTTAATTGGTATTTTTTTAGAAAAACAATTGATATTTTTGTTTTTTTTTGATATAGTTATTAAAGTGTTTGAATTAAATAAATGCAGGTGTGGTGGAATTGGTAGACGCGATAGACTCAAAATCTATTATAGGAAACTATGTGTGGGTTCGAGTCCCAC
>CANQAI010000088.1 GCA_947589265.1 uncultured Clostridia bacterium
TGTAATACAATATTCTCAATCTGAAATAATTATAGAATGTGCTACTTTTATTGTAGCACGGTGTAGTTTTAAAAAATTTGCAAGTTATTTTAATATATTTAGCTCTTAAACTTGGTATTAAAAGATTTAAAAAGGATAAACTTTCATCGATAGATTTTAAAAGATATGAAAATTATTATCGTGAAATATTAAGAAATTATTCACCAGCAGAGTTAAGTTATATTGATAATTTTGAAATTCTTCCTGAAAAAGATATTGTTGCAACATTATTATCATTACAACTAAATAAAAGAATTAATATAGATGATAGCTTAAGTAAAATAAAAATTGAAAATAATAATATAGAAGAAATATCAAGCAATGAAAAATATGTTTTAGATAGTATAGAAGATGGCAAAATAAAGAACTTGAATGAATCTGAATTTATAACCAAAGTTCAGAAGGATGCTATAAAAAACGGATTATTAAAAGAGTCTAAAATTAAGTGGAAAAAGTTTATAAGAGTTATAATACTATCTATATCTTTTATAGCATTAATGATTTTTATTTGTACAATTTTGTTTAATGACTTTGTTAATAATCCAACCAACATTGAAGATTGGAAACTATTTATAATGGTATTTGCTATATTATTAGTAGTATATTTACCTATTTCCATAGGCATATATTTTAGTACATATATAATTAAAAGCAAAAAAAATAGCTATATTAGAACCACTAAAGGTGAAGCAATAAATGAAAAATTAGAAGGACTAAAAAACTATTTGAAAGATTTTTCACTTATGAATGAAAAAAGTGAAGAAAGCTTGATTTTATGGGAGAATTATTTAATATATTCTGTTATATTTAATCAAAATGTAAAAGTGGTAAAAAGTATGTGTGATAAATATATAACAATATAATAAAAATCATTTTATATTAATTATACAGTTGATTAATCAAATTGTTTTTTGGTAAAAAGTGGGAGGAAAAATTTTCGCAAATAACCTCCCTTATCGCACCAAAAATGCTGAATTTTAACCGAATTTAGCATTTTTTATTTGCAATTTTATGTAAAATATGGTATAATATAAAATGATATAGGCAATGTTCTATATTGTTTACCCAGTTTTCACTAATTAGTGAGAGGGATTTTCCTCTAACTTTTTGGTTTAACATATATAACAAGAAAACAACAATAAAAGAATTTAAGGAGGATCTATCATGAGTAGTAGTTTAAGGGGACGGATTTGCCAAACACTGCTGTTAGGAGTAGTTATGTTTATGGTAATGAGCATTATCTATAAACTGTTACTGCCGAGAGAAGAATGGTTGTTGTACTCTATCAGATATTCATTTTGTTGGGCATTAGGTTTTTTCACTGCAAAAAGCATTGTGTTTATGCCTGATATGTCTAATAGTGGTATATTAAATTTTCTTTTCATAGATTTGATGGTTATTCTTGCAGCCCTTATTGTGGTAGCATTTATTGTAGGAGTATTAATTTCGCTTCCAACATGGAGAGAAATTCTTCTCGAAACAGTTGTCCCATTCGGCACTTCTCTGGTAATTAACAGCAACCGGATATAGGCTAATACTCAAAAAAAGAAAAACTTTCTTTTCCTCGCAAGAGGTTTCTTTTTTTATAATTTTGTTATAACTACAATTGCCAATATGCATTTGTCAGCTTTAGCAGACTTCGCCTACCGAAATCTCACAGATGCTTTACAGCTGTGTATGCTTTTAAGTTCTGCTTAATTGTATTTATTATACTGCATAAATAATATAAAAATAGAAAAAAATAATAGCAACAAATTAATAGACAAATGTATTATTATGAGATATAATAAATAGTAGAAGGAGAGTGAGTTACTATGATGTATCCATACGTAAAATATGCAGATGAAACACAAGTCGTTTTTTCAAATATATATATTGAAAATGATATAGAATGTATAGATGTACATTTTGAACGACCTACTGAAAATGGGTTCGACTCTGTTAGAATACAATTACCAACATATAAAGTAACAGTATGGGAAGGTAATTATAGTGAAAAAGAGATAGAGTTTTTTAAAAAAGTTGTTCAAAATAGTGCAGATTTATTTTATAAATATGCAAAAGAAGGAGGACTTAAAATTGCCTAATATATTTATCTGTTTAGTAAATTGTCACAATAAAAAATCTGGCAAAACCTAACTCGTTCTAACGTTTTTTAATTTATTTTAACTTTTTGGCACACAACTACCAACTAAACAAACCTAGCTCAAAACATTGAAAATACTAAATTTAATCTGTTCCTGCCCATCCAAAATGCTGAAATTTAACCGAATTTAGCATTTTTTATTGGGGCCAATGTCAATAGTTGGAGGAAACATAAAACCATTCAATTATAAAGGAGTTGTTATAATATGAAATATAGTTTTGAAACAGAAAATACTTGTAGTAAAGTTATTGAATTTGAATTAAAAGGAAATATAGTAACAAATGTTAAATTTTTAGGTGGTGGATGCCCTGGAAACTTGCAAGCATTACCTAGATTAGTAGAAGGAATGACAGTAGAAGAAATAAAAAAGAAACTAGGAGGAATTATTTGTGGAGTAAGGGAAACTTCTTGTGCAGACCAATTAGTAAGAGCCTTAGAAAAAGCTTACGAAAAATCTAAAAAGACAGTTGATTTATAAAAACATTCAAACAACAAATATTAAGCATAAAAATATTACAAATTTATTAAAGATTTGTAGAATTACTATGAAGAAGAGTGCTGGAATTACCCAGCACTTTTTATTAACCTTTTGTAACATATTATAAACACTCGAATAAATTAAAATAAGGAGGGGACCTTATGAATATTAAAATTGGAAACACACCATTAATAAAAATAAAATATAAATATAATGGAAAAGAAAACTATATATATAGTAAACTAGAATCGTATAACCTAACTGGAAGCATCAAAGACAGAGTAGCATATTATATCATAAACGAAGCATACAAAGAAGGAAAACTAAAAAAAGGAATGGAAATTGTAGAAGCAACAAGTGGAAACACAGGAATTGCACTTTCGTCAATGGGAGCATTATTTGGAAACCCTGTACATATATACATGCCAAACTGGGTAAGCAAAGAAAGACTAAACTTAATGAAAATGTATAATGCACAAGTAACACTAATTTCCAAAGAAGAAGGTGGGTTCAAACGCGCCATAGAAGAGGCAATTAATTATGCAAAAATAAATAACGCATTTCTAAGTAACCAATTTGAAAGCGAGAACAACATATTAGCTCATTATGAAACAACAGGCAAAGAAATTATAGAAAAACTAGGAAACAATATAGGTGGATTTGTATCTGGCATAGGCACTGGAGGAACTTTAATGGGAGTAGCCAAAAGATTAAAAGAAAACAATAACAAAGTAAAAATATATGCATTAGAACCAGACAAAATGCCGTTGCTATCACAAAACAAAATTATTGGAAACCATAAAATTGAAGGAATTGGTGACGACTTCATACCTAAAATAGTTGATAGAACAAAAATAGATGAAATCATTTTAATAAATGACGAAGATGCAGTAAATATGTCTAGAAAAATTGCATTAAGTTTAGGAATTGGTGTTGGAATATCATCTGGAGCCAATATGATTGCAAGCGCATTAGCAAAGGATAAAAATGAAGAAAACATAGTTACTGTATTTCCAGATGATAACAAAAAATATTTGTCTACAGATTTAAGCAAACCAATTGATAATAATAATACATTTATTTCAAATAAAATAGAACTATTAGAATACGAATTTATTTAATAATATAAAAAAGTAGCGTCAAGTGAAAAGTTAAATGCAATTCTGTAAAGTAAATGCAATTTGTACGATTAAATGCATATTGAAAAGCAATAT
>CANQAI010000089.1 GCA_947589265.1 uncultured Clostridia bacterium
GCTTTATTATCTTCATAACGATTTGCTTTTTCTTTATCTATTGCTCTTGTACTAATGTCTCTTTTATCTTCTTTTTCTATTATTTCAGAAGCCATAATATCTTTAATGTTATGCTCTATTCCACGATTATCTAATTGCCTGTTGTTTCTATTAAACTGTCTTTGGCCTCCTTCGCCATTACGGTTTCCACCATTTTCGCCTTGATTTCTTCCATATCTGTTTTGATTATTATCGCCTTGACGGTTTCCATATCTATTTGGGTTATAATCATTTTGACGATTATTATACCTATTTTGATTATCTCCATTCTGACGATTTTTATAATAGTTTTGATTATTTTCTCCTTGACGATTTGCATATTTATTTTCTTCACGACGGTTGTTACTGTGTTTTTGATAATTATTATATGTTGGTTTTGTTTCTTCATCAGCTCTTTCATAAGTAGAACTAGGTGTTTTTGCTTTTTCTTCTTTAGCAGAAACCTTTCCATCTTCTGCTGGAGGTGTTACTTTAGTTTGCTCTTTTTCTATAACTGCGTTTTGATTACTATCTACATTTTCTGTATCAGATTTTACATTGCTTTCAGTTTTTGATATTTTTTCTTCTTTCTTTTCTTCCTTTTTAATTCCAAAAAGTTCACTCACTGTTTTTGGCTTTACTGGTTGCTTTCTGTAAACAATATTAAAATCTTGGTTTTTCTTTCTTTCTACAAAACCAACATCTTTTCTATTTTCTTTTTCTTCTTTTAATCCCTCTTTTTCCTCATCTGCTACAATAACCTGTCTTCTAATAATGACTGGTGATACTTCTTTTTTACTATTTTTTTCTTGTTTCTTATCCTTTTCCATACCCTTTTTTTCTTTTTCTTCTTCCTTTTCTTGTTTTGAATTTTCTTGTTTTGAAAAGCTATTTCTTATTTTTTTTGCCTCTCCATCTTCTACACGACTTAAATGACTTGTTACTTCTATTCCTAATTCTTGTGCCCTTGCTATTATTTCTTTGCTTTCTACTCCTAATTCTTTTGCAATTTCATGTATTTTAATCTTTCCCAATCATTTCACCTCCAACAATGACTTTTTTAATTGATTGTGCAAATCCATTTTCCTTTATGCCAATTACTGCTTTATTTGCTTTTCCACATGCTTTACTTAAAGTTTCTATTTCTCCAATTTCATATATTGGTATATTAAAATCTTTGCACTTTTCTTTAAATAACTTTTTAGTTCTTTCTGATGCATCTTGTGCTATTAAAATCAATTTTACACTTTTATTTTCAATTGTTTCTATACATACATTACTACCAGCTACAAGCTTTGAAGCTTTAGTTGCTAGTCCGATTAAACCATACAATTTTTGATAATTAATCAATATTACACTCCTTATTTATTGTATTTTCTAGTTCTTTATAAATAGATTCATCTATTTGAGTTTCAAAACATTTTTCTAGCCTTTTAGAATTAATAGCTTTTTTCAAACATTCTTGATTATCACAAATATATGCTCCTCTTCCTGGCATTTTGCCAGTTCTATCGATACTTAGTTTTCCCTCTTTATTTTTTACAATACGAATTAACTCTTTTTTTAGTTTTTGAGTATTACACCCCATACAAGTACGACTAGGTAATTTTTTCAAAATGTACACTTCCTTTATTTTAAATGTATTTATAGATTTTGCGCATTATTACTATTCTTGTTCTTCTTGCACATCTTCAATATTTTGTTCTTCCTCAGCATCTTCTTGTGCTTTAGAAAGCATTTCTCTAAATTGAGATTCGCTCTTAATATCTATTTTCCAGCCTGTTAATTTTGCAGATAGTCTTGCATTTTGACCAGATTTGCCAATAGCTAATGATAATTGGTCATCTGGAACAATTACTTGTGCAAATTTTTCGTCTTCATTAATATCAACTGCCATTACTTGTGCTGGAAGTAATGCTGCTGATATGAAAATAGATGGATCTTCATTCCATTCAATTACATCAATTTTTTCTCCATGTAATTCATTAATAATATTTTGAATACGTATTCCCTTTTGACCTACGCAAGAACCAACTGGATCAATGTTTTCATTTGGAGAATATACTGCAACTTTGCTTCTACTTCCTGCATCTCTTGAAACACTTTTTATTTCAATAACACCTTCATAAATTTCTGGTATTTCTAATTCGAATAATTTTCTAACAAAATCTGCACAAGATCTAGAAACAGTAACTTGTGGAGAACCTTTTAGTCCTTTTTCTACTTGCAATATATATGCTCTTACTTTATCATTTACATGATAGTGCTCTGTTGGTATTTGTTCTTTTGCTGGCATAACAGCTTCTAATTTACCTAAGTCTAAAACCACAATATTGCTATCTGCTTTTTGTACAATTCCTGAAACTATTTCACCTTTTCTGTTATAAAATTCATCAAATAATATGTTTCTTGATTCTTCTCTAATTTTTTGTACAATAACTTGTTTTGCTGTTTGTGCTGCAATTCTTCCAAAATTTTTAGGTGCAAGTTCTATTTCTGCTTTATCTCCTACTCTTAACTTTTTATCTAATTTAATTGCATCTTCTTGTAGTATTTCTAAGTTTGGGTTTTGTACCTCTTCTACTACATCTTTTATTGCATAAATATGAACTTCTCCTGTTTCTTTATCCATTGTAACTTTTACGTTTTCTTCTGAATCAAAGTTTCTTTTATATGCAGTAACTAATGCTGTTTCTATAGATTCTAATAAGCATTCTTTCTTTATTCCTTTTTCCTTTTCTATTTCTTCTAATGCTAATACTAATTCCGTATTATCAATTGCAAGTGAGCTTTCTTTCGCTTTCTTTTTCATTTTTTTAAATTCCTCCTTTAATTACCAATTATATTTTAATTTCATATTTGCAATATTTTTTGTATTGATTATTAGTTCTTTGTTTTCTACATTTAATGTTATTTGTTCCTTGCTAAAATCTTTTAAAATACCCTCAATTTGCTTTTGCATTTTTTCTTTTTTCTTTTTTTGTTTTTTATTATTTTGGTTTTCTTCGTTTTCATTTTCTTCCATATTGATTGGTTTAAAAAGATTTACTGTAATTTCTTTACCAATACTTTGTTTAAGATGTTTTTCTTTTCTTAAAATTCTTTCAACTCCTGGTGAAGATACCTCTAAAAAGTATTGTTCTTTTATGTAGTTTGCTTCATCTAATAAGTCTGAAATAGCATCATTTACTTTTTCGCAGTCTTCTAGGCTGATGCCTTCTGGCTTATCTATAAAAATTCGTAAGTAATAGTCTTTGGCTTCTTTTTCGTATATAACGTCATAAAGTTCATAGCCTAAGTTTTCAATTATTGGCTTTAATAAGTTTTCTATTTTTTCTTCCATATAGCTCCTTTATCATGATAGAAGAGTGGGATTTGTTCCCACTCTTCTAGTATTTTTTTATGCTATATGGAATTATACCCTATTTTTCCAATAATTTCAAGTATTTTTTAAAATTTTTTTACTATACCTTAATTTTATTTTTAAATTCTAGTTTTTAAAGATATGTATTTTAGTTTTGGACAAAAAAATGATAAAATAATAG
>CANQAI010000090.1 GCA_947589265.1 uncultured Clostridia bacterium
ATTTTACATACAAAAATTCCAGCGATTTCTCACTGGAATTTTTGCTTTCGGGTTCCTATTCTAGGACACCCTCTTTTTTATCCTTTTTTAAGGATTCATTAATAATTACCATACTTTTTGAAAATATTTATTTTTTTGTTTACTTTTAAAATAACATTTCAATATGACAATTTTTATTTAAGTCCTTGAATATTTAGTGTTTCAGTTCCGTTATTTGTTATAGTAACTGAACCATCAAAATCAGCTTTTACTGTTGCACCTTTGCCATTTATTCCAAATGCAGATAACCATGCATTTACACTTTCTAGTGCTTCAGCTGTTATTTCATATCCTTCTGAAACATTATCTTTCATTCCTTCTCTTAATGCTTTTGCGTTTGCATAGTTTTTAACTTCTAATGTTTTACCAACTAATACATCTGGAACTTTTGCAGCTACTAGTGCTGTTATTTTTGCACCTTTTGCTAGTGTTACTGTTTTATTTCCTACAATATTAGCATCTGAAACATCTACTTCTCCTTTTTCAACATTAACTGTTAATCCACCATTAACTGTTACATTTTCTTGAGTTACAGTTACTGTTCCACCATTTCCTACTATTGTTATACTTCCTTGCTGTGTGATAGCACTTCCATTTTCAGATACGAATTTGATGTTAACAGGTTGATCAACTTGGGCACCATCCATGCTATTATTAATGTTACTAAATTCTAAGTTATTTACTCCTTCACTGTTTGCATAAACAGTTAATGTATCAGCAGTTGTATTAACTTTAGTTTCAATGCTTGGTTTCATTGCTACACGGTTTATCTCAGCATTTACATTTCCTGAAACTATTAATGTTTTTGGATTAGCAGTTTTGATTTTTGTATTACCTTCTAATACTATTTTTCCAGTTTCTGCTTTTACGTTTACATCAGTAATATCAAATTGTGCATTTGTTCCTTTTAAATGAAGTTCTGCTGGCAAGTTATTATTATCTGTAACTAATTTTCTTTCATGGCTATTTCCTATTAAAGTTACTACTTTGTCTTTAATATAAGAGCAATTTAATACCTTTGATTTACTGCTTTCTTCATTGTTAGCTAAAGTTACGCTAATGTTTTCATCAGAGATTGTTACTGTATCTCCAGTTTTTAAGCTGTAAAGGAATTGCCATAAATTATTAATATAACTTATATATGAAGTTCCATAATAGTCTGCTAAGTTATAATCGTTTTTGTCAATAACAAGATGGGCAGCACCACTGTCATCACCATATAGGAAGAATTTATTAGAACCTTTGTTACAATCTGCAAGAGTATCTACTTTTGTTAGTCCTTCTATTCTTGGCATTGTATGTATACCAGTAATTTTATTACTCCATCCTTCAAATTCTCCAGAAGTAGTTACTAATCTAAATGAATATGCTGTATTTGCTTCTAAGCCTTCTACTTTAAAGCGTATTGCATCATTTTCATCTACTTTATTATCTCCATTTGTATCTTCATGTAATACAGTTACTGGTTTAACTCCAACATAATCAGTTCCGTTTTTATATACTCTTACTGAATATGTATAGTCAGCTTCTGTTTTTCCGTAAGCATATTTATCTCCATAATATGGACCAGCTTTAACTGCTGAACTACTTGTATCTAATTCAATTTTTACTGAACTATCAGTTGTATTAACAAGTGTAGCTGTTCTATATGGTGAATAGAAATTATATGTTTCTGGTTGAGAATTTACATAGAAAACTACTCCATCAGTTTCTTCTGTATCTTGCATTACATCATTAGAAGCATTAGCTGTTACTTCTAATTTATATAAGAAATTACCTCTTAACTTGCCAGCACTACTCCAACCTGCACTAGCATTTTCTGGAATTTCATTAAGTTGTGTGTCGTATTTAAGTATTATTGATTTACTTGCTTTGTTATTTGTACTTGTACTTATTGCAAGAGTTTTAACTACACCTGTTCCGTCTTGTTCTTCTCTATAAAATTTTAATTGATATCCACCACAATTTGTATCATTTTCTGTCCATGATAATTTTGGAGATTGTGTTGCTGCATCTACTGAATATTTGATATTACTTACTGGTGCTACAGCTTTTACTGTTACTGTGCCTGAAACAGTTGCTTCTGAATTAAGAGTTGGAGTTGCATTTAATGGATTACCTTTTTTAACTACTTTAATGTAATATTCTCCTTCTTCTATATTTGCTTTATAATTTGTTAGTGAAAAATTATTTCCAGTAAATTCTTTGTCTTCATAAACAATATTTCCATTTTTATATAATGTTACAATAAATGTTCCAGTTTCGCTCCAAGTAAAATTGCCACTTAGTTGAGTTGGTAATGTAATACTTTCTATAGCCTCTACTTTGTTTGTTACTATATCTTTAGATAAATCTATTCTTGTACTCTTATTATAGCTATATGTTTCAGCTGATTGACTACCCCACTTATTTTCTAGTACATAATAGAAACGATATGCTTTATCTCTTTCTAATCCATCAATTACTGAATTTATAGAGTCTTTTCCAGTCATATCAAATTGTTTTGTTACTGTGCTGTAGTTATCTGAACCTGTATATTTAAAAGATTTTTTAGTTGGATCCCAGTAAGGTCTATAATTCTCATTTGATGGAATAGCACAATAATAAACTGTTTTAATATCACTTTCACCATATCTTGTTCCACTAAAAGTTGCAGTATCTGTATCAACACGAACTGCACTTACTTCTGCTAATGTAGGAGCTACGGTGTTCTTTGTTACTTGTTGTTCAGCTAATAATGTTTCAGTTGTTTTGCCATTGCTTGTAACTACTTTATATAATTTGAAGTATAATGTTCCATCTGGTATATTATAATTTGTATTGCTTCCTGTTCCTGTGTCAATATTAAAAGTTGTTGCAGTACCATTTTTAATTACTGCTTCATCAGTATCATCTAATTCTTCAGTAGTAACATTTGTGCTAAAAGATGCTGGTTTAGCTCCATTTTCATCAAACACATCTAATCTTAATGTTTCTCCATTTGCTAATGTTACTTTTTTATTTAATGTTACTGTTGTTTCATCTTCATTTACATTGTTTATAACATTATTTTCATTAACAGTCATAGCATATTGAGTGGTTGGAACTTCTTGGTCTGGATCATTTGGCATTGGATCGATAACATAATTTGTATCTGCTCTTTCTGCTGCATATTTAGCT
>CANQAI010000091.1 GCA_947589265.1 uncultured Clostridia bacterium
TAAATGTACTATAACCTACATACCAATCTGGAGCTTGCAATGCTATTGTTTCAAATTGACTCATCCATACATCTGATACTCCTAAAGCATAAGTATATGGTAGAATATTATAAAAGTATTCTGGATTTTCATTCACCAATGCTTCTAATTGGGGTTTTTCTGCCGTTTCTAAAAATCTTTTAAAACCTCTTAATTTTCCTAGTATTTCATTTCCATAAGGTGTCCTTTTAGGCATTATTTTGGCAAATAATATTAATACTGTAGCACTAATTATACCAATAATGTAAGTTATTAAATACATTACATTTTGAGTTAATGTTGGTAATACCATAAAAGCCCATGGCATTCCTCCAAAAGTTCCTCCCCATATTATTGCAAATAGTTTAGGTATTTTTATCGCACCTATAAGACCTCCTATCAGTATAGTAAAGCCTATTCCGTGGAAATAGCAATGCAAACATTAAATCTTCAGTATTTCCATATTCAATAACAGGTTTTACTGTTATCAAAATAAATATTGCAATAATCATTAATATTAAATATTTTCCTTTGCCACTTGCTGATGACTCAAATATTTTATTTCTATTTTCTTTTGAATTGATTTTTGATTTTATTCTATTTAATGTTACATAAAAATTATCATATAGGTCTGACGTAGTTACAGAATTTTTATTATCGTAATTATCTGCTGACATTTCAAGTGCATCTTGAAAACTTATTTTTTCGCCATTATTTTTAGCCTCTTGCATTATTTTTTTAGCTTTACTCATATTTATTGTTCTGGTGCTCGAACCTTTAAAAAGGCCCTCAAAGAATATTCTTTCACATTCATTATTTCCATCATATTCTTTGATTTTTGTTATTCTAAAACCTTTAGACTTTGAGAATAAAGCTTTTTCCTCTGTTTCTTCAATCTTCAAATAACCTTGATTTGCCAGAAAAATAAGTAATGATATAACTGCTTTAGTATCTGCAAAACCATCATATAGAAAACCTACTTCTGCTGAATTGTATCCCTCTGGTGGATAAAACTCTACTGTTTCAATTACTGCATCATCTTTTCCATATTTAGTCCATAATCTATCTGCAATCAAAACAAATACTGCACATAATGCAATTACAAAAATTGAAAATAAATCTATGTTGCTACTAGCTCCTACAAAATATCCTTCTGGTAATGTAAGTCTAACTGTCAATGCTTGTCCTGCATATAATGTATTTGTTGTGTTTCCTGTAATAGTATTTCCATTTACATTATATATTACATTAGAACTATTAGTAGAACCTACATTTCCACTTGAAAATCCGAGTGTTGACTTGTCAAATGATTTAGGCATTGTAATAGTAAAAAATACATTACTTATATTTGCATCCCATTCATCACCAATTAAATTAAAATATAATTCATCTGCATTTTTTAATGGATCTTTTCCTATATTATATTTATATTTGATTGTATAACTATGTCTCCCTGTAAGTGTTGAATTAGTATTTCCTATTTTTATGACTTTATAGCCATTTTCATTGTATGTAGTATAATTCTCACTTACATTAATATTAGTTATTTTCGCTCTATTATTTGATTTTGAACCATCTATTCTAGTAACAGAATTTTTTAACGGAATTTTTCTAAAAATTCCATGCTTCGATACATTAAAATATACAGTAATGTTTTCTGTTATATCAAATGTATTATCTTCATTTACAATCATATTTATATTATATGATTGTATAGTATATTCATTAGTAGATGTTACTGCTAATGATTGATTAGATATCAAAAACATGAAGCACATAAGTATAACAAATATTCCTACTAAAATCTTCTGTTTCATACTTATAAATCCACCTTTACATTATTCTTTTCTTCTGCATTTGCCTCGAACATAGTAGCTGAATGAAATCCAAATATACTAGCAATAATATTACTAGGAAACATTTGAGTTTTATTATTGAAAATTCTTACAGTTCCATTATAATATTTTCTGCTATTTGCAATTTCATCTTCTATTTTAGTTAAATCATGGCTTAGTTCCATAAAATTTTGACTGGCTTTTAAATCAGGGTAATTTTCAGAAATAGCCATAATTCTTGATAGTCCTTGAGTTAATTGCTCGTTTACATTAATTTTTTTATCTATTGACATGCTTTCATAGCTGTTTGTTCTTAAAGAAGTAATTTTTTCAATAGTTTCTTTTTCATATTTAGCATATTCTTTTACAACTTCAACCAAGTTAGGAATTAAATCCCATCTTTTTTTTAAATATACATCCATTGTTGAAAATGCTTCTTTCACAAGATTGTTAGATTTTACTAATCCATTATATGTTACAAGAACATATAGCAATAATAATATTATTAATCCAATAATTATATATAATGTCATTATAATTCTCCTATTTAATATCTTTATATTTTTTAATTTTATTCCTCATATTGCTAAGAATGTAAAACAAGATGCCATTATTATACAGATGTATAAATAATTATTACATTTTCATAATAACATATTCCAATTTTTTTATCAATAATTTTCAAGATTGTTTAGATAAAATTTAATAAGTTTTAATGGTATTAATTATTTATCGTTTATCTTTATAATTTATATATAAATTTTATAAGTTGCTAGAAGTGGAAATAATATTATGAATTCAATAGAATTAGTCAGGCTTAATACCAAATAGTATAGATATCAAAATCATTTAATATAAACCCAGAATTATTATTTAATGAACAAACTGCTAGACTTGCACAAAAACTACCTGTTAGAGTTGATATGTACAATATTACAATAGAAAAATGGCTTGCATTAGTTTATGTAAGTCACTTTATTTTTTTGTTTTAAAATATCTTCCAGTTTAAATAAGTATTCACCTTTCTCTATTTTTAATCTAACCATATAGTACCTCTTTTATAATTTTTATAAAAATATTATATATTTTTAATTGGGTACTTGGCTGTATAACGCCATATAATATATTTGAATAGGTTAGTTAAAAAGTTAAATTCCACATATTAAAAAAATTGATTGTATGAAAGAAAATTCCTAAATTAGGGACTTT
>CANQAI010000092.1 GCA_947589265.1 uncultured Clostridia bacterium
TTTTTTTATTGATAGTTTTCTTCTATCTTCTTTTATTGGTTTCTCAAAGGTTTATTGTTTACTTTTCAATGTGCTTTTAAATGTCATCAGCAGGTATTTTTGCTGACGACAATATTTATTTTAGCATACTAAAAAACTAAAGTCAACACATTTTTCAAAAAAGTTTAATTTTTTTTGAAAGAAATTTTTGCCAGCTTTGAAAGTGGCTATTTTCTTTGCCTTACCACTTCATACATTATAATGCCTGCTGAAACAGATGCATTTAGAGAAGTTATTCTTCCCTTCATTGGAATTTTAACTAAAAAGTCACAATTTTCTTTTACTAGTCTACTAACTCCAAAACCCTCACTTCCAATTACAACTGCTAGTGGCATTTTATAGTCTTGTTTTGTATAAGTTGTTTCTGTATTCATATCGGTTCCACAAATCCAAAGTCCTTGTTCTTTTAAATAATGTATAGTTTCATTTAAATTATTTACTCTTGCTATTTTCATATATTCTACTGCACCTGCAGATACTTTACTAACTGTACTATTTACTGATGCTGCTCTTCTTTTTGGAATAATAATTCCATGGACGCCTGCTGTTTCTGCAGTTCTTATTATAGAGCCTAAGTTGTGTGGATCTTCTATTCCATCTAATAATAATATAAATGGCATTTCTTTCTTTTGCTTAGCTAGTTCTAAAATGTCTTCTACTTCACAATAATTATATGGTGGAACTATTGCAATTACTCCTTGGTGGTTTTGAGATTCTGCCATTTGATTTAGCTTATTTCTCTCTAATTCAGTTAATAATATTTTTCGTTCTTTTGCCATTGCTATAATTTTATTAATAGATCCATGTTTTTCTCCTTTAGCAATTAGTATTTTATTAATATCTCTTCCTGATTCTAAAAGTTCAATTACAGCATTTCTTCCTTCTACTTGGTCTTGATATTCTTCTTTTTCCATTAATTCTTAACCTTTCTTATATTATAATTGCTATTGTGATATATATTTTCTTATTCTTCATCTAGTTTTAGTACAGATAAGAATGCTTCTTGTGGTATTTCCACATTTCCTATTTGTCTCATTTTCTTTTTACCACGTTTTTGCTTTTCTAAAAGTTTTTTCTTTCTTGTAATATCTCCTCCATAGCATTTAGCTAAAACATCTTTTCTCATGGCTGAGATAGTTTCTCTTGCTATAATTTTTCCTCCTATTACTGCTTGCAACGGAATTACAAATAACTGCCTTGGTATTACTTCTTTTAGCTTTTCTACCATTTTTTTGCCTTTTTCATAGCTTTTATCTCTATGTACAATAAATGAAAGTGCATCTACCCCTTCTCCATTTACCCAAATGTCTAGCTTTACTAGGTCTGAGCGCTGATAACCTTTTACTTCATAGTCAAACGATGCATAGCCTTTAGTTTTTGATTTTAGGCTATCAAAGAAGTCATAAATAATTTCATTTAATGGTAATTCATATTCTAAAGTAACTCTATTTTCGTCTAAATACTTCATGTCTATATAATTTCCACGTCTGTTTTGACAAATTTCCATTATTCCACCAACGTAGTCTTTTGGTGTTATAATTTCAGCTTTTACTATTGGCTCTTCCATATATGCAATTTCATTTGATGATGGCATCTCGGATGGATTATACAGTTCTATTACTTCTCCATTAGTTTTGTGTACCTTATAAATAACAGAAGGAGATGTTGTGATTAAACTTAAGTCAAATTCTCTATCTAGTCTTTCTTCTATAATTTCTAAATGTAGTAATCCTAAAAATCCACAACGAAATCCTGAGCCTAATGCTCCAGAAGTTTCTGGCTCATATTCTAGTGCAGCATCATTTAATTTTAGTTTTTCTAGAGCTATTTTTAAATTTTCATAGTCTCCACCATCAACAGGGTAAATTCCACAATATACCATTGGGTTTACTTTTTTGTATCCAGGTAGTGGTTCTAGTGCTGGATTTTCTTTTAGAGTGATGGTGTCTCCAACATGTACGTCAGATAAACTTTTTATGCTAGCTGCAATATAACCAACTTCTCCAGCTTTTAATTCTTCTGCTTCTTGATATTTTCCGGGTTCAAAATAGCCTACTTCTGTAATTGTAAAATTTGTTTTGCTAGACATAAGTTCCATTTCTTGTCCTGCTCTTACAGTACCATCTTTAATTCTAACATAAGCAATAGCACCTTTGTAGTTGTCGTAAATAGAGTCAAATATTAATGCTTTTAGTGGAGCATTTTCATCTCCTGTTGGTGCTGGAAGATCTGTTACAATTCTTTCTAAGACCTCATCTACATTTAAGCCTGATTTTGCTGAAATGCAAGGGGCATTATCTGCTGGAATTCCTATAATATCTTCTATTTCTTTTTTTACTTCATCTGGTCTTGCATTTGGCAAATCTATTTTATTTATAACAGGTAATATTTCTAAGTTATTATCTAATGCTAAATACACATTGGCTAAAGTTTGGGCTTCTACTCCTTGGCTACTATCTACTACTAAAATTGCTCCATCGCATGCTGCTAAGCTTCTTGATACTTCATAGTTAAAGTCTACATGTCCAGGGGTATCTATTAAGTTAAGCTCATACTCTTTTCCATCTTTTGCTTTATATTTCATACGAACAGCTTGTGCTTTTATTGTAATTCCACGTTCTCTTTCAATGTCCATATTGTCTAACACTTGGCTTTCCATTTCTCTTTTGGAAAGTACTCCTGTCATTTCTATTAATCTATCTGCCAAAGTAGATTTTCCGTGGTCTATGTGTGCAATAATACTAAAATTGCGAATAAATTGTTTTCTGTCCACTTTTTTCATTATATCCTTGTAAATAATATTTAGGTTTTTAAAAAGGCTTTACCTATAAACCTTTCTTTTAATTTAAAAACTATCTAAACCAAATTTTACCATATAAAAAAAATAAAAGCAATGTTTTGCTTTTATTTTCAGAGTATTGACAAACCCCAGATATTTTTTCTGGGGTTCTCAATATTTTTAGTAAAATTGTAATCTTAAAATT
>CANQAI010000093.1 GCA_947589265.1 uncultured Clostridia bacterium
GGTTTGTAATGGTTGGTGGTGATCCGTGTGAACATCCTCATCTAGTTGAATTGTTAAAATACATAAAAGAAGAAGGGGAAAAACATTCTGTAAAAACAAAAACAATAGTACTTTCTAATACTCATGACTATAAAGAAAATGGAAAGCCTGTTAGTATCGAAGATGTTGCACCATACATAGATGAAATGGATGTAACAATTCATGGTGCTAATGCAAAGGTACATGATGCTTTTAATGGTGTTCCTGGTTCTTATGAACATGTTCTAGATAATGTGAGAAAGTTTATAGATGTAAAAAATGACGAACAAGAAGTTTGTGCAATAATAAATGTAATGCCACATACAGTAGAACATATGGAAGAAATTATGCTTAATACAGCATTAAATTTAAATGGGAAGGTAGACTTTTTTGGAATACAAAGAATTGCTCCAAGTGGTAGAGCTTGTGGAACAACAAAATGGTTTATAGAACAAGTAGATGCTAACAGAATAATGGAAATATTTAAAAGAATGAGAAAAGAACATGGATTAAATACAGAATTTATTGATGTATTCCCATGGTGTTCTGTAAAACCAGAATATAGAGATATGCTTCCTAAAGGTGGTTGTAACTGGGGTACTGAAGTATGTGCAGTATACGCAGATGGTACAGTTTCAAGATGTGCTATGTCAGATAATAAACTTTCTGCAAATATGACAGAATTAGATACACCAGAAAAGTTTAGACAATTTTGGGAAACTGACCAAGAACTTTTAAAATTTAGAAAAAAGGCACATCTAGATGAAAGATGTAAAGAGTGTTCAATGTTAGCAGATTGTGGCGGTGGATGTACAATAGCAAGACCAACAGGGGATCCATATAAAACAGAAGAGCCAACAAAAGGACACGATTATTTATCTGTAGGAATAGATAGAGATGGGAGATAAAAATTTAAATTAAGAGAGAGGAATCTTATATGAACGAAACTTATAAATTTTTAAAAGAAAAAACAACAGTTAATTTTGTTTCAACAATAGATGGTGATAGACCAAGTTGTAGACCATTTGGAGATCCAGTATTAATAGATGGAAAGATATATGTTCTTACTAATAAGCAGAAGAATGTATCAAAGCAAATTGCTAAAAATAACAATGTTTGTATTGTTGCTTATGATAACCAAGATTGGATTAGAATAAATTGTATGCTAATAGATGATAGCAATAATATGAAAGCTAAGCAAGCTATAATTGATGAATTTGATTGGGCTATAGAAGCAGGATATACTTTAGATAATCCAGATTTTCAAATTTTGTATATGGCTGATGTTCATGCTACTATTTATAATGAAGATGGAGAAATTTTAAGTAAAGAAAAATTTTAAAATAATAAATAGAAAAATTAAATAAAAATATTTACAAGGGCAAGATACCAAAACAGTATCTTGTTTTTTTGTGAATAAATTATATATATTATATTGACATTGTTCCGAAAATAGTATAAAATAAAAATTAATAGAATTGTTCCGAATTAGGAATAATATAAAAGGAGAATAAAAATGGGATATCTAACAGCAAAACAGTTTTCTGAGATATGGGGAATAACAGAAAGAAGAATAATAAAATTATGCAAAGAGAATAGAATAAGTGGAGCTTTAAAGAATGGCATGGTATGGGAAATTCCAGAAGGAACTATTAAGCCATCGGACAGAAGAAGTAGTATTTATCAATATATTAATATACCAAAGAGAATAATGATTGTGAATGCTAAAGAAGAATTAAAAGAATATTTGTCAGAGCTAATAAAGAAAGAAGGCTATATTCCAGAACATGAAGAATTAAATAGCATAAGAGATAATTTAGATAATGTATCTAAATATTATGAAGGACTAATCTATTTTTCAATCAATAGTATGGATAAAGATGAAGAGTTATTTATAACAAATTTCTCTAATAAATTACATTCTGAATCTGGTATCGTAATTATTGATGATAGTGGAGAAAAAAGAGATGAGATAGAAAAAAAGTTAGCAGATAAATTTAAAAATGAGATTGGATTAAAAATAAATACATTAATTTTAGATATACCGAAAGATAAAGATGTTCTAATTAATTATAATGAAATATCAGAAGACATATTAGAGTTATTAATTAAGTTTAAAAATACAACAGGAATAGCAATTAGTACAGATGGTGGAAAAATAGAGTTTAATAAAGATGGGAGGACAGAAAATTTAGAAATAGGAAAATTTTATAAAACAATAAATAATTATTTTAAAAGGTTAAATAAAGAATCATATTTATGGTGTGCATCTACAATGCTAGAAGATGAATGGACAGAATCACCACAGGAAATGAAGTTCAGATTAATTAATTTAGAGGTAGCAAATCGAGGAGTTAATGTTGAAAGAATATTTATATTTAGCAAAGATAAAATAAAGCAGTTTAGAGAAAATAAGACATTAAAAATATATATGCAAAGTAATATAAAAACTTTATTTGTAGATTTAGATGAAATAAAAGAAAAGGGCCCAAATTTGTTAAAAATTGTTGGTAACGGATGGGATGGAATAGATAAAGATACTTTGATTGTAGATTTGCCGGAAGAATCTAAAGAAAGAGGATACATTTCTAAAAATACTAAGGAAGTAATGAAAGCATATAAATGTTTTCAAGAATTAAAACAATATTCAAAAAATTTAAAGGAGGTTTTAAAGTGAATTTAATTTATAAGAAAATTGAAGAAAAAGATAAGGAACAATTATTTAATCTTATTGAAACTGTTTTAGGAGGTTTAGAAAATAAAGATTATTTTATTCCATATGAACAATGGGAATTTGATAGTATGTTTGATGAAAAAAATTATGCACCTTTATATGGGGCATATGATGGAAATAAAATTGTTGGAATGGCTCAATTATATGTTTCACAAGATATGCTTGCAGATTTTAAGAAAGAATTTGGATTAGAAAATTATACAGTATGTGAGTTGGGTGGAAATTTAGTTTTACCAGAATATAGAGGAAATGGTATAACAAC
>CANQAI010000094.1 GCA_947589265.1 uncultured Clostridia bacterium
AAAGTATATAATGGGAATAATAATATTACTTATAGGTTTATATATGTTTTATTTAGGTTTTTAGGAGGTAAGAATGAGTATAAAATCAGTTAATAAAGAAGAATTTGAAAAAGAGATAAGTAGTAAAGAAGAAGTAATAGTAGACTTCTCAGCAACTTGGTGTCCACCATGTAAAGCTATAGGGATAGAGCTTGAGAATTTAGCAGAAGAAAATTCAGAAATAAATATAATCAAAGTTAATGTAGACACAGAACAAGAACTTGCAATACAATATAGAGTTGTAAATGTTCCAACATTAGTAGTTATAAAAAATGGAAAAGAAGTGAATAGAAGCGAAGGATTTATAAAAAAAGATATGATAATGAAGCTTTTAAATTAAAAATATAATAACACAAAATACAAACTCTTTTCATATAATATACAAAAAATGAAAGGAGTTTTTTCATGGATTATGAAATACTGAAATAATTGTATTATCAAAAGCAAAGCCATATTTTGAAAGATTAAATACAAGTAAGAATTTATATTTACATTGTTAGTTTGTTCCTGTTTTATCTATTTTCTAAATCTGAAATCAATTTTGAATATAATGGGACAAATAATGCAATAATCAACAACATAACTTTAAAAGCAATAATATTATTTATTAAACCTGCAATTAAAATTAATGTAAATCCCATTACTCTGGATATGTCTGTGTATAGTCCATTTAACATTACATGCTCAACATTTCTTTTTTCGATATTACATTCTTTTATTAAATTTCCTTTTTGAGTATTGAAAATAGCATCAAAAATGCATAAACTGACGGTACAAGCGAAGTTGTAGACAATCAAAGTACTTTTCCCAATGTCAATTACTAGTCCTATTGCGCCAATGAAGATTAGCATAGAGCATATTGATAATATAATTTTAGAATTGTTTTTATTGTAATATTTTTTATACAAATATAATGCAATTATTGAGCATATTGAAAATATTGTTGTTAATATACCTAAATTTAGTGATGTCTTAAATGTCATTACTGTAATTATAGTAACCAATGTACTCATTGGATCTTCTATAATACCATAAATTAGATTTGATTTATAATAATCATTTAATTTTGATTTTTTGTCTTTTCCTAACTCTTTTAAATATGTCTTTATATCGTATTTCTCTGTTTGCTCATCAACTGAATTAAATCCATTTGGACTAATTTGTAAAGAAACAAAAATTTGAACAACTGATAATACAAAAACATATATTGCAATTCTTGTAAAAGAATATAATTCAATAGTAGAACCTAAAACAAGTGGAGCAACTATCTTTACAATGGTACTTAGAATTTTTTTTATAGACATATAGTCTTTTCTATTATCATTACTTGTTACATCAATAAAAATCAGTTCGTGGGTAGACCAATATAAAGTTTCTGATATTCCACAGAAAATAGCTACTATTACAAAATAGCTAGATAGATTATATCCTAGTAAAACTATAAATAATATAAATATAGCTCTAATAATAATTCCTAATGAAAGAATCTTCGTTCTATAAGTAGGCTTTCCTTTTATTAAATGTCCAATTAATATTAACCCAATTCCATTTAATCCTTTGACAATTATATAATATAAAGCTACTTGCACAATATTCTCATTAGTAATTTTTAGAAAATATGCTATTAAAAATGTTTCTGCAAATAGAGATGTTATTGTATATATTAAATCGCTTATGATTAAACACTTTGCATTTTTATTTAGTTTATTTTTTTGATTCATTTTTTTCTCCAAAATATTAAATAATATATTAAAAATAATATCATAAGTATAAATATATTTCAATAAATACTATATTAAAATATACCACTATATTAGTGTAGATTGTTTAAATAAAAATATAATACTATTAATAGATAAATTTACCATTTTCATTGACAAAATCAAGATTTAAATGTTCTATTATATATAGATTAGTACTTTAGTAAACCTATGGGACTGAAGTCGGAAATTGATAGTACCTTGGGTAGCTTAAGTATCCAAGGTTATTTTTATATAAATTGGAGATTAATAAAATGAGCGAAAAAGTGTATACGATTGAAGAAATAAAAGAAATGATATACGATATATTAAAAAAATATGGAGTTGAAAAAGCATATATATTTGGTTCATATGCAAGAGGTGAAGCAGATAAAAAGTCTGATGTTGATATTATGATAAAAAAAGGAAATTTAAAAACACTTTTGCAATTATCTGCACTTGCTAATGAAATAGAACAGATACTAAAAAAGCAAATTGATATTGCAATAGAAGAAACATATACAGATGATATACAATATGATAGTGAAACAATAAAGCTTGCCAAAAATATGTTTTATAATGAAGTGAAGAAAGAGAGATTAAATATATATGAGTAATTTAAATAGAAACATTTTTGATACAGCAATAAACGATATAACTGTAATAAAGGAATTTATCGATAAAGAAATACAGAAATTAACGAAATAAAAATTATTAAAATAATATAAAAATTAAAACTAAAACAGAGCAATAATTCTTTGATTTTTTCAAGAAAAGACAAGAAAAACATAAATGCAGATATAATATAGAATTAAATAGTAACAAAAATAAACTCCTTTCATATAATATACAAAAAATGAAAGGAGTTTTTTCATGGATTATGAAATTATGATGAATGGAAATGTAAAAATTGGTACATATGCTCCAGATTTTGAAGCAACAACTACAATGGGAAATATATCATTAAATCAATATAAAGGAAAATGGGTTGTACTATTTTCTCACCCACGGAGACTTTACCCCCGTCTAATCTTACAATTTGGGGAAATATGAAAGAAGCCTGATATTGCCTTGTTTTGTTTTGATGATAAATTATTCGAAAGTAAAATAAAAATGGCATAAAATCGATTGTGGAGCGATTGATTAGAAAGAAAAATTGGAAGTGAACAAATTTAAAGGAATATGGATACCATATGA
>CANQAI010000095.1 GCA_947589265.1 uncultured Clostridia bacterium
CTAGCCCAATTTTCTAAATTTCTTGGAGATATAACTATATCTAATTCTTCAGCTTCTATTTTATTTTTTAATTTATGGTATACTCCTAAAATTTTAGTAACATATTCTTTACATTCTGGAACTCTAGTTATAAGCATTTTCTTAATCGCTGCATCTGGTAATGAAGCAATCTCAACAATAGTATTAAATCTATTATATAGAGCTTGATTCAATTCTTTTGTTCCAAAATATCCTAAATTCATAGTTGCGAAGAATCTAAAGTTAGGATTTCTTCTTACAATTTCTCCGTTATCTAATCTAACAAATCCGTTATCATCTAATAATGAATTTAAGAAAGCTAAATGTGCAGGTTTAGCAAAGTTTATTTCTTCAAATACTACTGCTCCCCCATCTCTTATTGCTTTTGTTACATAACTTTCTTTAAATATAATTTGATCTCCTTCTGGAATAAATTTACCTAAAATAAATTCATCCAAATTTTCGCTACAATTTACTGTATCCATTATTGGAAGACCAATATCCCTGCAGATTAGCTTACAAGAGATTGTCTTTCCTGTTCCTGCAGGACCATGTAATAAAACTGTTCTTGAATCTCCACTAACAACAGCATTACATATTGGTTTTAATGCCTCTGGAAGTTCAAATTCTTCGCCTAAATTAGGTATTAATTGTTTTTGTTCTTCCGTAAATACATTATCTTCAAATTTTGTAATTACTATATCTACTTTTTCTTTTAATTGTTCTTTATTTTGACGAATAACTCCGTAAACATCTTTATATGAAGTAAATTCTCTAATATCATAGTTTAATATATCATTATCAGTTATAAAATCATAATCTTCCATTTTATGTTCTTGATAAAAATCTTCATGAATATTTACAAATGTATCAGCTGTTGGATTTTCTATGTAATCAAAAACCATTCTATTAAATTCGTCGTCGTTACTTGTATCTCTTGCAAGTAAAGCAGCAAAAGAAACAAAATAGCAATATACCATATCAATAAGTTCTCCCTCTTCAGGATAGTGTTTACTTTGTGTTGGTAGTATTTTTAGATTCTCATCATAGAAGGTTAAGTTTATTTCATTTTCATCTAATAGAATAACAGCTTGATCGACTCTAGGATCAATTATTCCATTATCTTTCCAATCTTCTGGAAATTTGACTTTAAAAAATAATATTGTTTTATCACTATTAACTAATATATCTCCAGAAATACCTTCTTCTTCAGTAACTAATCCTTTCAATACTAAAGAAAATAAAGTAATTCCTTCTCCTATTGGTTGACAAAGAGTTGTTGTTCCTCTATATGATTCATTCTTTGGATGAACATAGTATTGAGTCGCATCAGACAAATGTCTGAATCCAAATCCTTTATATATTTCATCGCTATTTTCCCTTACAATTTTGTAAGAATCTTTGAAAATATTCATTACTCTTAAACCTCCAATTTTACATATTATTTAATACTTCATTAAATTTATCACATAAATTATTTATATAATCAAATTTCAATAAATCACTTTTCCAATTTTCATTTATATTATCTTGTCCATAATATATTCCTGCTAATCCTCCAACACAAGCACCAACAGTATCTGTATCATTACCTAAATTTATTGCTTTTATTATAGCTTGATTATAAGATTTGGTTGTAAGTAATGTCCATAAAGTTGCTTCTAAAGTATCTACAACATAACCTGTTGATTTAATTTCATTTAAAGAATATTTTCCTATGTTATTTTTCAAAATTCGTTCATATCGGCTTATAGTATTTTCAGAAAAATAATCTTTGTATTTTATTTTTTTAATAAATTTATATGCTTGATTCAAATTTTTACCATTTAATAATTGTATTCCATATAAAACATAAATATAGCATCCCATAATACTTATTTCATGTCTATGAGTTATTGAAGATACATATTTAACACATTCATATATCTCAGGCATTTTCATTTTTTGTGCATAACAATAATAAGACAATGGTAAAATTCTCATCATTGAACCATTACCATTATCCATTTCATTTGTTCCACCACATCTTTCAGCTTTATCTATCTTTGTTTCAAATTTTGCTATTGCCATTAAACATGATCTTCCAATATCAAAAACAACTCCAGTAGGAGTATATTTTGCATTTTTCTTCCATTCTAAAAAATTTGTAGCTATTGTATTACAGTTTATATCTTTATCTTTAATTATTGCATCTATTGTTGCTAATGTCATTGATGTATCATCTGACCAACTACCTTTAGGTACATCATGGCTACCATAACCTAACATTTCAGTTGTAGGATTTTTCATTAAGTTTTCCCTAAGACAAAATTCTAAAGGAACCCCCATAGCATCACCAATAGCTAATCCAATTATTCCATTTTTTGAATTTATCATTTTATTCTCCTTAAAATCTACAATTTATTGTATTTTGTACTTACTCCCTTAATCTTGTCTACAGTATATTTTTTTCTTGATTAAATTCTTCTATCTTTTTAATTAAACTTTTTATATAATTTCTCATTCTTATAAATATTTTCTATAATATTTTATATCATAATAGCCCTAATTTAACAACAAATTTTGACAGATTTTGCTAATTTAGATTAAGTAATAAATTAAATATGTTATTATTTAATTTGTAGGTTATTCAAACATATGTCACACTTTCCGAATCATTAGATAATTATTTATTTTTCAATAATATACTAATTAATATATATAATAGAGTATCCATCAGTTGTTTTTCCTAAATTAATTTTTCTAAATCTTGAAGCATCTCCAATTTGTGGCCAATAAAATTTTTCATCATTAGAAATTTCAGGTGCATATTTATAATCTTCACAAAGGCCAC
>CANQAI010000096.1 GCA_947589265.1 uncultured Clostridia bacterium
TACGTAACCATTAGTTATAAGTTTTCTAATTGAACCTGAGACAGAACGAGGTGGCATAAATAATAATTCTCCTAATTGTTTAGAAGAGAATGTATTTAAATATTGTTCTCTATTTATTTGCATACATTTTAATATTTTTGCACCATTTTCTGTAAATGTTTTACTTAATTTATTTTTTAAATCATTATAAAATTCACTTGCTTCTGGGCTGAAATATTTAGTGTAAATCTCGATTTCATCTAAAAATTGTTTCATTGTCATTTTAATTACCCTTTCTAAATTCTAACAATTTGATTAATTATATGAAATTTATATGCATCTTCTGATGTTAAAACATATTTCCCACTAGTAGTATATTTTACAATTTGATTTTCTTGCATTGTTGTCTTTTCTGCAAATAGATTTTCTATATAATGTTTAATAAAATAAGTTGAATTATCTTTTGTGTCTTCGCTTTTTGGAATTATTGAATCTGAAATAGTGTAAACTGAATTTACATATCCAAATCTTTTATGCCCAGATAAATATATCAATAGACTTTCTAAATCTGCATGACCAATATTATATGTATGAACTGGAGTTTTTGAATTTTTAATTGTATCACAAATTGTTAATGCAGCATCTAATCCTCCACCTAACGAATTGATATAGATTTTAATTGGTTTTCTATCTGTCAAAGATAAGAAATCACTTTCATCTTGTAAATTCCAAAATCTTATTAATCTATTTGTTTGATTAGCTATTTGCGGAGATAGGATATCTATAAAGATTTCTCTTTCATTAATTTGCAAATAATTATTTATTTCTTCTAGTGTTGATATAGATTTAATACTTTTTCTTTTTGACATAGTATAAATTCTCCTTTTTTACTTTATATAAATATTATAACATTTTTAAATTAAAAAATCAAATTACTACTTTTTATTTCCTGTATTACTATTATAACCATAATGATAAGTGTCATATAAATTAATGTAAAATGCTTCTTTTTCATTAAGATATGCAACAGGACACTCTTCTAATAACTCAAAAGTAAAGTTATCTATACCTTCTTTTCTCATAGCTATATAGAGTTTATTGTTTGCGGGAGTATCTATTCCAAGACCGCATTTCATATGTTCGCGCCAACGCTCACGAATATTTTTAGCTTGTCCTATATAGCATAACTGATTTTCTTTATTTGTTATTTTATAGATACCACAGATATCATTTGGACCTAAGACTCTAGCGGCTAGTTCATTTGCTTTTTTAGAATAATATGCTTGTCAAATTATCATGCGGATAGGACGCGGATCTCGCAATTCATTCTCTATGCTTTGAAGAACCCTTACTTCTCGTTTATCTATATCTTCAATAGATAAAGAATAGTATTCTTGTTTGTTTTGTATTTCTTCTTCTTTTAGTTGTGCTTGAATTGCGGCAGCGCGGGTTGATTCCATTTTATCGAGATCTTCTTTAATTTGATCCAGTTTAGCAAGCAATTCACCTTGGATTTCCGCATAACTTTCTTCAAGTAATTGAACTGATGTATTAAAATCTTCTTCTTTTGCATCATATTCTTTATCAAGTAAATCATTATAATTTACAAATGCTTGTCTAGATACTTCATTTGCATTATTAATAGTATTCTGTATATTATCTAATGTATTTTGTCTTGCTTCGATTTCTTTTTCAATATTTTCTTTTCTTTCTTTTAATATTTGATTTTCATTATCTATTTTTTTATTTTCTTCTTTTATTTCTGTATTAATATTATCTATTTCTTTATTTTTATTTCTTTCATTTATATATAATATAAATAATAAAAGGACACCTAATAAAAGAAAGAATAATAAAATTTCCATAATATCTCTCCTATAAAAAAGAAAGAGCAGAAGCGTTCCCGCCACCACTCTTAAATATCATTTTAATTATTATTCAGCTTTGTCTTCAGTTGCATCTGGATCAAATGCTAATCCAGCGTCTGTTAATCTGATTAATTTAATAGCTTTATGACTTCCATCTTCTAATTCAGCTTCTGCAGGAATTCTTTCCATTAAACCTTTCTTTTGGAATGCTGAAGTAACAATTCCATTAACTTGTTTAACATCTAGTCCTGTAGCTTCAGCGATATCAGCTGCAGTCATATCTTCACTATTATGAGATTTTACATAATCAAATACTAATCTACTATTAGGTTTTAACATAATCTTCTTTCTCTCCTTTGTTCTGAAATATTTGTTTATTAATTTTTACATATATATTATATCAAAATATTTTTATATTGTCAATAATATTATATATGTACCGCACCGACGAAAGATTTTAATTATATAAATTAGTTTTCTTCATCTTTCATAATTATATTATACTAAAAATTTTTTCCAAAATCAAGTATGTTCAACATTTGTGATTCATCTAGAATAGGAATACCTAGTTCTTTTGCTTTTTTATTTTTGGCTGATGTAGAATTAACATCATTATTAATTAAGAAATTTACATTTTTTGACATTGAAGAAACTACTTTTCCGCCATGTCTCTCTATTTCTTTTGTTAATTCATCTCTATTTTTAAAATGATTTAACTTACCTGTAATACAATATGTAAATCCTGTTAAATCAGTTTCTCCTATAACTTGTACAAAATCTGTTTGCTCAGGTTCTTCTATTGTTAAATAATTTTCAACAATAATATCTAATTCTGTATAGTCATAAGTTTTGAGTGCTTTATTCATTTCATAGCCAAAACCGGGAAGCGTAGAGAAATCGAAATCCCCATTGATGGCTTCTCTAAAGTCTTTATATGTAGAAAAATTCTTGACAAT